>JAJDES010000499.1 GCA_029259675.1 Planctomycetota bacterium | reverse complement strand
AGAGCTTCCTAACCCAGGAAACCCACTAGTCTCGCCGCGGCCCTTGCCTGGCCACTCCGCGAGCAACGGGTCTCGCGGAGGCCATGCACGGCCATGCCAATTTGAGCGAGGTCGATCGGCCGGTGTGCGGCCGAGGGCAGGCGCAACAGCCCAATCTTTATGGCGGCCAACGGGAAAGCCCCCGCTCGATTCCAAGTCCGCTGCTGCGCGCCGGAATGCCGGCGGATGAAGCGCCCGTTTCCGTAACTTGAAGAGCCATGACCGAACGTTGGCGACTGCTGCACGACTGGGACGGTGAAGGCGGCTTTCAGATGGCTGTGGATGAAGCCTTGCTTCTGGAGCAAGTCGATCAGCCGACCCTGCGCTTTTATACGTGGGAACCCGACGCCCTGAGCCTGGGCTACTTTCAGCGACTCAGTGACGTTCCCCAGCGCGAGCGCGCCTCCTTGACGGTGCGACGCTTGACCGGCGGCGGAGCGATTCACCACCGCAACGAGCTGACCTTTTCCATTGCCGCGCCGGCCACGCACGCGCTTTATCGCGGACCGGTGGCCGAGTCCTACGCGCGCATCCACGCTTTGCTTGCCGGAGCCTTGGCGGACTTCGGAGTCGACGCCAGCTTGCGGGGAGAAACCAGCCCCAATTCCGATCAGACGGGAACGGGCATGTGCTTTCACCAATCGACGCCGCTCGATTTGGTTTGGGATCGAGCCAAGGGCGTCGGCTCGGCACAACGGCGAACGGCCGGACGCGTGCTGCACCACGGTTCGATCAAACTGGGGCCGACCGAATTGGACAGCGGCGTCGCTCAGGTGGGATCGGATAGCTCCAGGCCCGCACCGCAGGACTTGGCCGAAGCCATTCGAATTCAATTTGAAGATCTACTGGCGATTCAATTCGCCTCCAGCCAGCTCGACCTGCGCGAGCGGCGGCGCGCCGAAGATCGCGGCCCCCATTTTTACTCGACGGCCTTTTTGAATCGTCGCCCCTAGCGCCTCTCCACGCGAAGTCGCTCGCCGAGAAACGTGGGGCCTCTTTGCTCTGCTGGTCTAAAGAGTTCCGCCCCACCTTGCTGCGGCAAGCGCCCATTCCTAAAGCCGCGCTCGCATCGTTGCGCGTCGGGCTGCATCCAACCAAGGCCCGCAAGAGGCCGGCGCGAGCTCAATTCAGGCGCGCGTCTTAGTCTTCGTCGACGTAGCCCAGTTTTTCCAGCAAGTCGCGCTCGTCCGCGCTTGCTGACTCGCGCTGCTGCGTGTCGGTAGTTGCCAAATTCAAGGAGAACTCGCGCAAGCGCTCCAAATCCCGCGCCATCTGTCCCGGCGCTTGCCCGGCCAAGTCTTGCTTCTCCTTGGGATCCAGCCCCAAGTCGTAGTGCTCAACCGACCGCTCCGCTCCACTCAACCGATCGCGATTGAGGATCGTCTTAGCGCTACCGGAGCTGAGACCCAAGCTGGGCTGCGGATGAAAGCTGCGCAGGAAAAAGCTGCGCTCTGCATCGGCACGCCTGGGATCGATGGCCGCCTCCACCAGGGACCTTCCGTCCAATGGCTTTTTCGGTGCTTGCAGATCGAGCCACTCGCACAGGCTGGGCAGCAGATCGAGAGTGGAGACTGTGGCTTGCACGCGCTGGTCCATGGGACCCTTAGCGCGCGGAAACTTGACCACCATGGGGACGCGCAGCATGTCGTCGTAAACCTGCTGGCTGTGGCCCCAGCGACCGTGCTGCCAAAAGGACTCGCCGTGGTCGGAGGTGACAACGATCATCGCTTCGTCGTACAGACCCTCCGCTTTCAGTCGATCGAAAATCAGGCCCAGGTTGTGATCGGCCCAGGCCAAATTCGCATCGTAGGAAGCTCGCACCGCATCGCGATCCGCCTTGGAGATACGGCCCTTGTCGCCCTTATCTGCTTCGCCCGGGACGTGCACGCGCGATTGCATCAACTCGAAGTGCACCCCGTCCCTGTAGATACCCGTGTAATTCGGATCGAGATAACGCTCCAACCATTCGCGCGGCGGCTGATAGGGCAAGTGCGGTTCGAGAATGTGCAAGTAGTAGAAAACGGGCTCCGCAAGTCCGCGATCCCGGGCGCACCAACGCTCCAACAGCGGATGAAACTCACCGACGCTCACGGGCACGGGCTTCATTTTTTCCGAGTCGCCGCCCTCGCGAAAAAGCTCGACGAATTCATCGAAGCCCTGGTCCAAGTCGTAATGCGAGCTGCCCTTGGGGTTGGCCACCGCCGCGCGCGTGCGGTAGCCGGCGGAGCTCAACAATTCAGCCAGGGTTTCCTCGTCCGCGGGCAAAATGCCCAAGTTGTGCACCAAGCCGTGGCTATCGGGTCTGCGCCCTGTGAAGAGGCTGGGAATACTCGCCAGGGTGTAGGGCGCCGGCGCCAGAGCGCGCTCAAAACTGACACCTTCGCGCGCCAGCTGGTCGAGGTTGGGCGTCGTTTCGAGTTCGTAGCCGAGATGGGAGATGTGGCCGGCGTGCAGTGCGTCGAGCACGATCAGCACCAGGGGCACTCGCCCGGGCACATCCGGCGATTCTTCGGGCGCGCAGGCCAGGCTGGGGACGAGCAGGCCGAACACCGACAAAAGCGCTTTGGAAGCTGCGCTTGGGCTTCGCTTCGAAGTCTCCGATAGTTCCCCTCGCGCCGGCCTGCGATCGTTGCCAAGCTGCCGGGAAGGATTCGCTCTTGCGCCACCCATGGGCCGAACTATACCAGGGCCGGCCCCGACCACTTCCACTGCGCTCATTGGCCGCTATCCCCTTTCTGCGGAGAATCGGCGTGCTGGAATCGGCGCCGTGTGAATCCCATCCAGAATGAAACGCTTCGAACCCAACGTCGCCCCCTCGGCCTCGCTCCCGCTCGGATTGATTTGCGTGGCTACACTCCTGGCCGGCTGCGCTCGCCAGCCCGAGCGACCCAATGTGCTGCTGGTCACGATCGACACCCTGCGCGCGGATCGCATCTCCGCCGCCGGATACGAGCGCGAAACGACACCGGTCCTGGATGCCCTGGCGGCCGAAGGTTTGCTCTTCACCCACTGCCAAACCCCGCGGGCCAAGACGACGCCCGCCGTGGCGTCCCTTTTGACCGGACTTTATCCCCACGAACACGGTGTGCGCGACCTCGCCTCACCGCTGGACAAGCGGCCGAAACTCTTGCCGGATGCTTTTCGTTCCGCCGGCTACAACACCTTTGGCTTGATCGGCAATTGGGTCTTGAAGGACGAAAACTCAGGGCTGAAGCGGGGCTTCGCAACCTGGGTCGAGAAACTGCCAGACCGAGTCGGCGTTCCGCCCCACGATGCGCCACAGCGCACCGCGGGATCCTTGACCGACGCGGCCATCGACACGATTGGTTTGGAAGCCCGCTCAACGGCGCCCTCCGCTGCAGAAAACACGCGCAAGCCCTGGTTTGCTTGGGTGCACTACATGGACCCGCACGGCCTCTACTCACCGCCCGAGGCCCATCGAGTATTTGAATCCGAGGATGAGTTCCTGCCCGACTTTCGCGATTTGCCGCCGCACCCGATTCATCGGCCGCGCTTAGCAAACTACAACATTCCGCCCGAAACGCGCCGCGGCGATGAATTGGTCAGCGTCAGCCACATTCGCAACTTGTACGACGGTGAAGTGCATTACGTCGATACCGAAATCGGTCGGCTCTTGGCGGCCCTGGAAGCGTCCGGTCAAAAAGACAACACCTTGGTGGTGATCACGGCCGACCACGGCGAAAGCTTGGGCGAACATCGCGACTGGTTCGAACACGGGTTCTACACCTATGAGAATACCTGCCGCGTCCCGCTGATCATGCGTTTGCACAAAGCGCATCCCCAAGCATCCAAGCGGGGTCTGCGCCACGGGGACATTTCACTCGTTGATTTGGCTCCCACGATCCTGGATTTGGTTCGGCTTGACCCCCTTCCGCGCCCGCCCGGCCGCCCGGCAAGTATTCCAGCTGGAGTTTCGCGCGCCCATTTGGTCGCGAAGGACAGTGCAGCGGGACACCCCGTCTTCAGCGAAAAGATTGAGCGCCTGGACAATGAAGGCACCGTTCAGCACAAGTCCGTGCGCATGGGCGATTGGAAGTTGATTCAACGTTTCGCGCGACCCCGGCTGGGAGCGGCAACGGAGTTGGTGGTGCTGACCGAAGAGCTCTACGGACTCGCCCAAGATCCAGGGGAGACCAACAATGTGATCGATGCGCCGCCCTTCGGGGCTCCGCTTGAAATCCTGCGCCGCGAACTTGAGCGCTTCACCGCCGCAGAAGAAAACTTCGGTGAACTCGCCCATCTGTTGCAACGGCAACGCGAGGAGCTGGAGCGGGGCGACCCCGAAAGCTTGCGAGCCCTTGACGCCCTGGGGTACTGATTGCAGTCACCGAATGTGGAACCGTCGCAGGCGGATAACGCTCATAGCGCAGCGTCACTCGGCAATGAGGCCGGCGTGGCGCCCGGGAACGGGGCGCGTGTTCACGCGGGTTGGATTCTTTTCGGCCTCTTGCTGTTCACCTTCGCGGTCAAGGCCGCACTCGTCCTGAGTCTGGCCGATGTTTTCTTCTATGGCGAAGAGCTGGAGAAGGGCACGGCGGCCAAGGGCATCCTGGACTCGCTGCCTGTGCCGCACTACCAACTGGCCTACCACTACTACGAGGGCGGCGGCATCGCCATCAGTCACCTGACGGCCTTGGTCTTTGCCGTCTTGGGAGAGAATCTGCTGGCCCACAAGCTCGTCTCCCTACTCTTCAATTTCGGCATCTTGAGCGCCGGCTTCCTGCTGGTCCAAAAACACTTCGGCCGGCTGGCGGCCTTCCTGTTCGGATTGCTATTCGCGCTCGCACCGGTCGGCTTCCAGAAGATTTCGCTGCTCAACCTCGGCATCCACTACGAGTCTTCGCTGTTCCTGCTGGCCACCTTTGCCCTGGGGCTCGCGGTGCTCCGGGATCGCGCCCTGGCACCCAAACGCGCCTTGGCGCTGGGCTCCATAGCCGGCCTCGGCATCTTCTTCGGGTATCAGAATTTGCCCGCGGTCGGTTTCTTAGGATTGCTCCTAATCTGGCGTTTGCCCGCCTTTTGGAGGCAATGCGCTCCCTTGTGCATTGCGGGCCTAGTCGGTCTCCTGCCGCTCTTTGCCATGTGGACTTTCGCCGGCAGCGCCATCTTCGACATACACGGCAGCCCGCTAATCGGCGGCGAGGAAAGCAGCGCGAGCTTTGCATCCAAGCTCGATAATGTGCGCCTGACGCTCGATTCGCTATTCGCTGACAAAAACGGATTGGAATGCGCGGCCCTGTGCGCTCGCTTGGCTTTGCCCTTCGTTGCCGTACTTTTGTTTTGGAAACAACGCAAAGGTTCGAGCGCGGCCCTGGCCACAAAAGCCCTGGCCGGGTACATGCTCTTTTTCGGCGTCATCTACCTTTTCAGCTCCTTCCAAGTCGGTGCCGTCAAGCACCACTTCTTGCTGCAGCGCTTCACTCCCTTTTGGTGCCTCGGCAGCGTGTTGGCGGCCGCCGCACTGGCCAAGGGCATCGGGTTGGGCGGCTTCGCCCGCGTTCTTGGCGTTGCGCTGTCGAGCTTGCTCTTGCTCGACGGAGCGCTCGGACTCAAAGAGTGCGTGCGGGCCGGAAGTCCCGAACGCATGGGCAAGAACCTTGAACTTCTGCTGCAAACCAAGGGCTACACCTATCCCGAGTACTTCGCGAAGTTCCAGGAACACTTGGACCAGGACCCCGGAGCTCGCTTGACAATCTTGACCTCTTTCGACGAGCCCCAGGCGGAACTTCTGTTGGCCGGCGCGACTGCATCTCTCTTTGAAAAGTCCGCGCTCTCGCCCCAAGCCGTACTGGGCATTTTGAAGAGCCTGGGTCGTGAAGACTATCAGCGCGCGCTGTTGGGCCTCGGCCCCTACTTGGTCCAGCGCACCGGCGATGTGGATGCGGCCCTGGGCGCCTTGAAATTCTTCCCAACCGAGATCCACCCGATCTTGCGTGAAGCTGTGGGCCGACGCGGACCGCGCATGCGCATCCGGCCCGCATTCCTGGTCGAGGAAAGGGACGAGCTGGCCCTGCGCGATTCCCTCGACACGAGATACTTGCGGGGCTTCGGCTGGCGCGTGTACCTGGGCTTTCGCTTGGATCCCGTCGGAGCGGAGGAATTCATGGCCGCCGCCCCGGCCGACATGCGCGAGCCCATGCAAGTCGGTTATCGCGAGGCCCTGCGCCAACACACGCTGGCGGAATAAGCGCCGCGGCCCCAGCGACAGCGCAAACTCAACCCAGCGCAGCGCTTCAATTGGGGTCTCTCCGGCACGCGCTCTCGCACGCTGCTCCCCTGGCCGTAGACTGCCCCCATGAGCAATAGAGTGGACCGGATCCCGCGCCCTTTGAGTCCCAATGTTCGCCCGGGAGGTTATTCGATCAAAAGCGCCCGCCTGGCCTTCGCGCTGGGCTGCGTCCTGTGCATGTCGAGCCTTTGGGGCTGCAGCGAGCCCGCCACCCCGCGCGGCGTGCTTTTCATCAGCGTTGACAGCCTGCGCGCCGACCACCTGTCTTGCTACGGCTACAAGAGTGCGACCAAGCCCGATGTCGCCACGACCCCCAACATCGATCGCTTGCTGGCGCGCGAAGGCACGCGCTACACCCAAGCGGTGAGCACCACCAGCTGGACCCTGCCGTCGCACATGGCGATGCTGACCGGTTTGCCCAACGCCTTGCACGGTGTGCGAGCCCTGGGGGATCGCCTGCACCCCTCCCGAACGACGTTGGCCGAGAGCTTTCGGCAGGCCGGTTGGCGCACGCACGGAATCTGGTCCGGACCCAATTTGCACCCCTTCTACGGATTTGATCGCGGCTTCGATCAATACGTGGACTGCAGCACCAGTGTCGTCGCCGATCCCGATGTGTTTGTGCGACCCGACGGCAAGTCTGCTGAGCAGGTCGGAGAGCAACGCGAGGCCCTGCGCAACATCCACGACGGATCGCACGAAGGCACCACGGGCCAGGCGATCGTCAAAGCCTTTGATGACTTCGTAGGCGATTTGAGCGCAGAGGAGCCCTTCTTCGCCTTCGTGCACATGTGGGATGTGCACTACGACTATTCGGCCCCGCAAGAATACGATCGCTTCGATCCCGCTTACACCGGAGAAATTCACGGCCAGGGTGTGCACGACTTGCACCGCCGAACGCCTCCGCCCAGCGAACGCGACATCCTGCGCATCAAGGCTCTCTACGATGCGGAAATCCTTTTCACCGACCACAACATCGGGCAGATGTTGAATAGGCTCGAAGCCGCCGGGCGCTTGGATGACACGCTGGTGGTGTTCACATCCGATCACGGCGATGAGTTCATGGAGCACGGCGCCTTCGGGCACAACAACACGCTCTATGAAGAAGTCGTGCACGTGCCCCTGATCATGCGCTGGCCCGCAAACATCCCCGCCGGTCGTGTGGTGGATGACCTGGTCGGCATTGTCGATCTCGCGCCGACTGTGCTCGACATTTGCCGCATTCCCGCGCCGCAGGAGATGTGGGGACGCAGCCTGAAGCCCAGCTTTGACGGCTCATTGGAGGAGCGCAATTTGCCCATGGAACTGACCTTCCTGCGCGGCGGTCGCGGCGAGGAAGCCAAAGTTTGGGAAGCTCAAATGCGCGGCCTGCGCGCTCCCGACCACAAGGTCATTCGCGAGCCGGAAGACAATCCGGAAGTGCGCACGTGGTTCTTTGATCTGGCCGGCGATCCCCTGGAGCGCCAGGGGCGACAAGTCGGACCCACCCAAGGCGACGACCGCATCCAAAGCGCGCGCACAACTTGGTCAGAACTTGATGCAGCGGCGCAGAAGTTGGAACGCATCAGCGGCGAAGAGATGCCCGAGGACCTGATTGAAGACCTCACGAGCAGCGGCTACATCGGTGAGGACGAACAATGAGTCGGCACCGGCTCTAGGGAACCGGTTCTGGAGCTGTCCTCCGCTCCAATGCCCCAAAGCTTGAGCACGGTTGCTCAACTCCCAGCCGTCGCCGGCTCATGCCGCCCGGTAGCCCTCAGGCTGACACTCCATCGAAGTGGAGTTCGCTCCTGCCGAAATAGCCGGGCGCAGGATTCAAGCGCGGCACGCGCGATCCCTGGGGCCGCCGATATTCGTGAATAACGCGAACTCGGCTGTTTGCGCGCGCGATGAGAGAGTGGTTACCCCGCCAGGACTCGAACCTGAAATGACTGGACCAAAACCAGTTGTGTTGCCAATTACACCACGGGGTAACTGAAGGGCGGGAACCATAACAATGGCCCCTGGGCGGTGCAATCGACAGTTTCCCGCTTTCCCTGGACTCGCGCTCAACAAAGTCGGCTCGAATCGCCCTCGGCCGCCCGCAAACGGCAACACGGACTGACGGATCGGAATTTTGGAGGCTCAGCTGCCGGCACCCTCGGTCAGCTGGGCCGGCGGCCTTCGAGCTGGTTCCAAATGGCGTAGAGCCCATAGTTGGTGGCCGCGGCGCGAATCCAATCGCGGCCGAGATTGGGAAACTGGCGCGCGAAGGAGATGCATTCCTGCTCCGTGGCCAAACCGAAGATCACCAGCCCCACCGGCTTTTCGGGCGAGCCCCCGTCGGGGCCGGCCACACCCGTGACCGACAGCGCCAAATCAGCTCCGCTCGCCGACTGTGCTCCGCGGGCCATGGCCTCGGCCACTTCGATGGAAACGGCGCCGTGGCGCTCCAGAAGCTCCGCGGGAACCCCCAGAAGCTTGGTCTTGGCCGAATTGGCGTAAGTCACTCGGCCCTCGTGGAAGACGGCGCTGCTGCCGGGCACATCCGTCAGTCGCGCGCTGATCATGCCGCCCGTGCAGGACTCTGCGCTGGTCACCGTCAGTCCCCGCTGGGCCAAGCGCGCGACGATCACTCGCTCCAAGCGATCGTCCGCCCCCTCGCCGAAAAGATGCCGCTCAAAGCGCGCCCGGAAGGCCTCCACGCGTCCCCGAAGCAATTGCCGAGCTTGGGCCCTGTCCATACCCTGGGCGCGGAGGTAGACGCTGAGGTGGCCGGCCTTGGCCGTTACGCCCATGCGCGGATTGGCCGATCGGTCCATCCATGCGTCGGCCATTTCGGCGAAGACGCTTTCGGACAAGCCGTAGAGGTGCAACTTGTGCTCCTCGGGTCGCGCGCAGCCCAAACTCGATTCGAGCCAAGGTTGCAGTTCCAGCTTCAACATGGACGCAAACTCCGAGGGCGGGCCGGGCATGCAGATCAGCCAATGCCCGTCTTTTTGCGCGCGAAAGCCCGGCGCCGTTCCGACCGCGTTGGCGATCACATGACTGCCGGCGGGAACCAAAGCCTGGCGCTCATTGCTGGCGGGCATCTCCAGTTGCCGGCGCGACCAATGCACGCGCACTTGCTCAAGAGCCGCATCGGAAAGCTCCAACCGTGCGCCCAATGCGCGCGCGGCGGCGTGGCGCGTGATGTCGTCCAAGGTCGGGCCCAAGCCCCCGGACGTAAACACGTAGTCGTAGGTCCGCATCAGCTCCGCCATCAGCTGCGACAATTCATCTTCGTCATCGCCGCAAACAACCGCGCGCGCGAGCTCCACGCCCGAATCCAAGAGCACGCCGCCCAAGACCGGCGAGTTCAGATCGGGGTGGGCTCCGCGCAGGAGCTCATCGCCGACGGCCACAATCGCGGCCCGCAGAGGTGCTTCCCGCTTCGTCATGCAGAGGGATCTTCGCCCAGATCGGGAATGCTGCGCGGCCTGGCAGCAATCTTGGATGCCCACAGGCCGATCTGGAACAAAAGCATCATCGGCACGGCCAACAGGCACTGAGTGAAGGGGTCGGGGGGCGTGAGAACGGCCGCCAGCACAAAGGAGCCGATGATGAAGTGGCCGCGAAAGCGAGCCAGCGTGGCGGGCTCCACCAGGCCGATGCGAGCAAAGAATGTCATCACGACCGGCAATTGAAAAACCACGGCCAGGGCCAGGCAAAGGGCCGTGACGAGCGAGAAGTAGTCCTGCAGCCGGAATTGAGTCTTCAGGACGGCCGGGTCGTAGGCGATGCCCAGGTAGTACATCGCGTAGGGAATCATCATGAAGTATCCGAAGGACACTCCGGCCGCGAAGAGCAAGACGCTGTA
>JAJDES010000498.1 GCA_029259675.1 Planctomycetota bacterium | reverse complement strand
CCCTCCCACGATATTGTGCGAGCCCGTCCTCGTCGGAGTCTCCCCATCGACGCCTTCGCCGTAGCCGATGATTAGATTGCCCAGCCCGTTTGTCACGGTCAGATCCAAGTCGATGGAGTCCGCCTCTCCCGGAAGCCCATTCGTAGCTCCTAGCCCGTTTACGATTTGGAAATTGGCTCCCGTGAGCCTGATCGTCTTGAGGGTTCCACCTTGGCCATCGTCAATCTCTTCGATCGTCAAGTGACGCAGAATTTCGCGTTTCTCCGACAGCCAAGCTGAATCGGCCGATTCAGTGCTATCTCCTCCGCGTGTGCCGGCGAGCCAGCAAGCCACTACGGTGACGAACATCCATGCAGGTTGTTTGCTTATCATTTTGTCCTTTAAAGACAGGCGCCATAAGAGCGCTGCATCTGTTGCCATAGTTAAAAATTGAAGTCCCCGCATGGGACCATTGCGAAAGCCATCACGAAAGTAGCCACATCCTGGACCCTGTGAGCCCTGATTCCGGACCTCTTTGCGCTTTGTATTTCACAACCCGCCCGAAGACTTCCGGGTGGCCCCGGCCGTCGTAGATGCACTGACCAGCTCCATAATCAAATGGTTGGTCGAATGGTCGTGTCGCGTGTCGAATTCCAATTCTCCGAAAGAGTTAAACGGCGTCTCGATGCGCCGCACCGTATCGTCGAAGTCGGCATCCACCTCCTTGACCTACCGCTCTGTCACCATACCATCCGTGTCGAATACGTGTTCGATCACATTGCCGGATTGATCCTCGACGTAAATCAGCTCGCCCTGGGCGTTGTAGGCGTAGTTGAGGTTGTCTGAGCCACTCCCTGAGTCGGTGTATTCGATCGTCTTCCGCAGCTTGCCCGTACTGACCCCAGCGATCAACTCTTGCCGCATCGAGTCACTGTCTTGGTAAGTCGAGAGCAGAGCCGTATCGGATCCTAACGGGGCGTTCATTCCATCACTCGAACATACTCGTCTCCTACCGCCAACGCCGTAGCCGGAAGTGCCTCCTCCCACAAACCCGAACTGCGTTTGCAGCGTGGTTGGTGTTTACGTCAGGGGCACAGGGGGTGCCACAAACGAAGAGCCAACACTTCCCTAGATATCCCTTGCAACACGAAAGCCAATACCACGGTCGGCAAATTTTGGTGGACACAAAGTGCGACTCGTGGCCCGAATGTAGCTCTCATCGACATAGTGATGCCCGCCTCGCAGCGCTCTAAAGCCGTCGGTCAAAGGTTCGTCAATCTGTCCCGAAGAAAGAGCTTGCCCTTGATCGTCAAAACTTGCGGTGCACCATTCTTCTACATTCCCCAGCATATCGAAGAATCCCCAAGCGTTAGGGCGTAGGAGGCCGACCTCATGTGTTTCTAAGAAACTTCCCGGTTTGAGGTTCGAAGCAATTACCCCGACCGGCAAGACTTGGGCGTTATCGAAGAACCAAGCGACATCCAATAGCGGCCCATACCGTGCTCCGTCGCTGCCAGCCCTGCAGGCGTACTCCCACTCCAACTCGGTGGGCAGCCGAAAGCCTGTCTCATTGAGGAAATGATCTATCGACAGTTGATCCGAGCCCCAAGAGACTCCATCGACAGGACGTTTGTTTCCTAGGAAATACGACGGATTGTTCGGAAGAATTCGGCTCCACTGCTCTTGCGTAACCTCAGTTTCGCCAAGATAAAATGGAACTGAGAACGTAGCCGTGTGCGGTCTTGGCTCGTCAGTTCTAGCCCACTCGTCATGCTCAGACAGGCCAAGAATGTCATCGCCCGGCGGCACAAGTAGAAAAATCACGCCACTCTCCAGCTCCTCGACCCGCCAAGGCAATTGCTGCGCTCTGATCCTTTCAATAGCTGCGGGATCGCGCACCACCTCTTCATTCGGATCAAACTCGACAACGCGCGCCCACTTCAATATGCGATCCAAGGCCGGATCGGCCAGAACGGACTCTTGAAGTTGATGTGATTCACCTGGCTTAGGCGAGCACGAAAGGAAAAATGCCGACAAGGCCATAAGCGCTGCATGCAGCAACCCTTGGCATTGAAAAGTTAGATGTACCATTAAATCTTCCTGACTCGCTCGGCACCGGATGGCCGGGAGGGAGAGATTCGCAGCCAGCTTGCGCATTCTAATCCTGCGCAGTCCTCCGACCCTGTCGATGATGGAATCGTTGGTCGGATGGTCGTGTTGCGTGACGAGTTCTAATTCTCCCGTTGAGTTGAACGGCGTCTCGATGCGCCGCACCGTATCGTCGAAGTCGGCATCCACCTCCTTGACCTACCGCTCTGTCACCATACCAGCCGTGTCGAATACGTGTTCGATCACATTGCCGGATTGATCCTCGGCGTCAATCAGCTCGCCCTGGGCCTCGTAAGCGTAGGTGACCACATCCGAGCCGCTCACAAGTGACCGCGTCTTCAAAAGGCGTAGGGTGCAGCTTCTCCGAAGTCATCAATGATCTTCAAACAAAGTGCCGGCTCTCCAGTCTTCGAATCCGCTCACGACGCGATTGGCTCCGCCGCTGATTGCTGAATCAAATCCAGAAGCTGTGTTCCCAACACCACCGCTGACTTTTGAAGTAGGTCCATCAGCCACGTTGTCGGATCCCCCGCACACGACCGCTCCAAATCCGGCAGCTGTGTTCCCAATTCCTCCAACAACTACAGAACTGTTCTGCTCTGACCGATTATCTTTGCCTCCAAAGATGGAAGCAAACTGACCAGAAACCCGATTGGCCCGGCCACCCACGACCGTCGCGTATTCAGCCAAAGCCAAATTCCCTACTCCGAATCCGATCCCGCCCCCACCGGCAACTGTCGAAAAAAGTGCGCTCGCACGATTGTACCGGCCGCCCAAGACTGTGGAGTATGCCGAAGTGGTGCGACACTCTTGCCCAAACACGACTCCTCCAAAACTCGCATAGCTGTTCCCAATTCCCGCAACAATGTTGTGTGAGCCAGATCGATTCGGGCTTGGAGTCAATATTCCATCAAGACTGAGGTCTTCGTTGTAGCCAACGATGAGATTGCCAGCTCCGTTTGTGTGAGTTTCATCATCTTCATGGGCATCGATCAAATGAGGGTTGCCGTTGGTAGCGCCAAGCCCATTCACAATCTGCAAGTTTGCGCCTGTGATGCGAATGGTCTTCACCATCCCCTCTATGCCGGCATCAGTTTCGACAAGACTCAAGTATCTCAGGATCTCCTTCTTCTCTTCAAGCCAACTCGCATCCTCATTCGCATTCATGGCGTTCGTGGCGAGTCCGCCTAGCAAGGTGCCAAAGGACAACAAAAAGGCGCTCCGATAATTACTTTTCTTCATTTGACAATAAATCCTTATGGAAAAGATCAGCAGCAAGAACAGGGCTCGACGCAAGCGCGCACTTTGAATAAGAGACCATCCACTCCGTCACTCTACCCGCCGTGTCGAATAGGTGTTCGAGCACATTGCCGGATTGATCGGTTACTCGAATCAGCTCGCCTTGGGAGCTGTGGGCGTAGGAGACGATGTCCGATTCGCCGCCTGAGCCGGGCCATCGGATCGCCTTCAGCAGCTCGCCCGTACTGACTTCAGTGATCAACTCTTGCCGCACCGCGTCATTGCCTGGCAAGCCGACCGCAGAGCAGTACCGGATCGTGACGGGGCGTTCATGCCATCGCTGGAACACGCTCGTCTCCTCCGGCTAACACCGTTGCCAGAGACAACCACCCACTACCTCGAATTGCGTTTGCACGGTGGCCAGCATTCTTGTGAGTAGCACAGGGAGCAAATGCTGCTGCTCCATGCTGCGACCCAATAGACGTTGCACAGAAAAGTCAATCCTCCTCAAACAGCGAACCTGCGGCCCAGTCGTACTCGCCATCTACGTTTCTGTTGCGCCCCCCTCCAACTGTGCTGTACAGACCATCCGCATGATTAGATCGCCCCCCACAGACCTTAGTGTCATTTCCATTTGTCAAATTTTCCGCCCCCCCACAAATGACAGATCGGACTCCGGAGGCCGCGTTGTCGAACCCGCCGAGAATGGCGGAATCTTGTTGAACCGCCTTATTCCGTAGCCCACCTCCAACAAAGGAGAAATTCCCGCTGGCCAAATTGTCGTCTCCTCCAGCAATCAAGGAAAACTGGCCATTGGCCTCGTTTGATGACCCGCCAGCGACAGTTGAGAGATCTCCACTCGCACGATTACCGGATGAATATTGAGAATCGCCACCACCGATGATGCTCGAAGCAAAACCGTTGGCGACATTGGACCATCCTCCAAGCACCGTGGCGTATGGTCCTGCCGAATGACAAGTCCTGCCAAAAACGACCCCTCCATAACTTGAGTAGCTGGCCCCGATCCCGCCCACGAGATTGTGAGATCCTGAACGAACAGCAAGTGGAGTAAAAAAACCGGATCCGAGATCTTCGTTGTAGCCGAGGATCAGGTTACCAGCACCATTCGTTTTCGTGAGACCCGGATCTATTGATGAGAAGTCAGCAACCGCACCGTTGGTCGTACCCAACCCATTCACAATTTGCAGATTGACCCCACTGATCCGAATTGCCTTCACTTTCCGGCCGGTGCCATCGTCCGTTTCGACAAGACTTAGGAAGCGCAAAATCTCTTGCTTCTCTTGAAGCCACTCAGGAGTTCCCCCACTTGGAATTGCCCTCGAAACCATGGCTCCGAGTAACGATGCTGCAAGCAGAATGAACGAGTGTTGAAGTTTGTCTGTTTTCATTTGAGGACCATTTTCTTTGCTTGGTGCGGCATGCGTGAAACGCCTATCTCAACATTCAAATCTGCTTTGGAAGCAAATCTCCAAGCTCGACTCCACACTGCACAGCAAATGTTGCGGGCAGAGCATTGAGTAGATTCGCATACCCTTTTTTTCCGGCAGCTTCACCACGGCGTGAATTCAATCCTGGTGCGTCCTGGCTGGAATCATTCGATTCGATCGAGCTAGTCTTCGCTCTCAAGAGTACATCGTACCCCGTTCTCGAATTGGTCCCGTTGGCTTGCTTGCCGCGCACGAGGCGCCCTTCGCCGGCGACTCCGTCGGCCCAATCCTCGGGAGCCAAGTCGAAACCGAATGTCTACTGCGCGAGCCCCTCACGGCCAACCTCTAAGTCGGCGCCGTCCCGCTCCGCATCCAAAATCCCACATGCTCTGGGTCTCAATCACTCCCGCGGCGCCACGAACCCTGTTCAGCGCAGAGCTAGCGATTACTTCCCAATGCGCAGGCGGCTGGCGAGGATCTCGGAGAGTTCGCCGGTTTTGCGGATTTTCTCCATCGTGCGCGCCACGTCGTAGGGCACGCGATGCCAGGTAACGCAGTCGGGTTCCAGAATCGCGTAGCAAGCGCGGTTGTCGCCGTCGCGCGGTTGCCCGGTGGAACCGACATTGATGAAGCACTTCTGATCTTCCGGCAATTCAAGCGTCAAGCTGTCGGCGCCGTTCATCGACGTGAAGCGCATGTTCTCCGTGTGCATGCCCGGATGGTGCGTGTGCCCCGCCAACCCCACGCCCTCGAAGGACGCAAAGATCGAGCGCAACTTGTCGGGGTTGAGGATGCCGTCCGTGCTGAGCACGTACTCCCGCACCGGATTGCGCGGCGAACCGTGCACGAAGAGAAAGCGGTCAATCGTTTTGCTTTGCGGCAAGCCCGCCAGCCACGTCCAGCGCGTCTTCTTCTCGGACGAGCTGTACCAGCGCGGGAGCATGCGCCGCCGCGTGTAATCGATGGCCCCGCGCGCGTGCGAGTTGAAATCCGACGCGTCGCGAAACAGCGCCTCGTCGTGATTGCCCATCAAGCACCAACTGGCATGGCCGCGCACGAAGTCCACACAGAACTCGGGATCGGGTCCGTAGCCGACGACGTCTCCGAGGCAAGCGATCTCCTCGACGCCCTGTTCCCGTATGTGATCGAATACGGCTTCGAGGGCTTCGCGATTGGAATGTAGATCGGAAATGAGAGCCAGCTTCATGCCACTCCCCCCTCGCCGTGGGCCTTGGTCGAAGCGGAGGCCGGGGCGGCCGCCGGTTGATCAAATAATTTGAGCGCGCTTTCAACCATGGCCGCGCGCACCTCGGCCAAGCTGCCGGGGATGGTTGCGCCGGCCGCCATGGTGTGACCGCCGCCACCGAAGCTGCGCGCCAGGGCGTTGACGTCGTAGCCCTCTTTGCAGCGCGCAGAAAGTTTGCAGTGACCGTTTTCCAACTCAACCAGGAAAATCACCATTTGAACTTCCGTTACTGAGCGCAGCACGTCGAGGGCGGCGTCGCTCACTTGGGGATCCCAGGGCATGGCACCCAGGGCCAAATCAATCACGGCCAAGCGGTTGTCGCACCAGTACTGCACGCGCTCCAGGATTTGCGCCAGGCCGGTCGGGAAGCTCGGCTTCATTTTTTGATAGAGCGCGGCAAATACCTTGTCCGGCTCAACACCCGCCGCGACGAGTTGCCCGACGATCTCCATCGTTTCCGCGGTGGTGTTGGGATAGCGGAACCAGCCCGTGTCGCTGACGATTGCGGTGAAGATGCCGTTGGCTGCCGTTGCGTCGAGTTCCGTTCCGAGCTTCGCCGCCAATCGGTGCACCAGAACGCCCGTTGCTGACGCTGTCGAGTCCATGTAGCAGGCATCCCACCACAGCTCGCCACTGTGCGGATGGTGGTCAATGACGAGTTTGATGCTGTCGGACGCGGCCAAATCCTGGGCCAGGGCTCCGCAGCGCGAGAGCTCGGATATATCGAGCAGCACACTGACCTCGTGCTCCGGCAACGAACCGCCTTGATGCACTTCGAAACCCATCCCGTCCGTGAAGAATGCCAGGCGCTCATCCGGTGCGTCCGGGTTGACGATGCGCACGTCCTTGCCTAGGGCCCGAAGGCAACTGGCCAAGGCTGCCTGCGAACCGATGCAATCACCGTCGGGACGAACATGGCTGGCGAGTAAGAAGGACTGCTTCTCGCGCAAGATAGACACGACGCGCTCGCGCTCTTTGGAGGTCTCTACCAAATCGGGGCTTGAGTCGGTCATGAATGGATAGCCGGTCAGTTCGTCGGCTCAGCGCGGGGCGGGCCGTCCGGTCCTTTGCGGACCGGGGTTGCAATCTTGCTTACGGGGCTTGCTGCGTGCGGGACTTCGTGTTTGTTGGGTTTGCTGTCTGCCGGGCTCGAATGGGCTCAGGCCCTGCGTCCAGAGCCTAGCGCGTTGGAATTGGATGCGTGAGGGATGAGGGTGTGAGAGACGGGCGCGCGAGTGGAAGCGAAAGAAGGCTGAGCGGGAGCCTTTGGATCCATCGTCGCCGCTTCCGTCAAAACTCGTGCCGTGTAGCCCGTTTCTGCCCCGTGCGCGGGCTGCTGCTCAAATCGTGGGACAGTGAAAGATCATGGCAAGCGCGCCGCACGCTCGGATGGGCTCCGAGCACCGCGGCCGGTCCAATTCGTTGGGGCAACCATAGCGCCTCGGCCCGCAGCCCGCACCCGCTTGACTGCGCGGGAATGGAGTTGAGATTTTAGGTTCGGGCCGGATCTAAGGCCCGTTTTTGGCCGTCAATCCAAACCCCCTCGACGGAAGGTAAGTCGGCGGTTAGCGCCTCCAAGAGGGTTTCCGGGCTTTGGGGCAGGTCCGCATAGGTGACCATATCAGCCCACGCACCAGTCCTGAACTCGCCCGCGCGGCCCGCGAGTCCCAGGGCCTGCGCCCCGCCGACTGTCGCCGCTCTCCACACCTCCAGCGGTGCCAGGCCCGGATGACTCGAACGCAGGAGCGACATCTCTCGGCGCAGATCCAGATCCCCGTTGCTCGCCAGGGAATCTGTTCCTAGGGCCAAGCCAACACCGGCCTCTCGGTAGTCATCGAGGGGAAAGCTCCCGCGGCCAAAATATTGATGGGAACCGGGGCAGTGCACGAGACTCGCGCCCGAACTGCCCAATTCCTGTGCCTCGCCCCGCGCGGGGTGGTTGCCGTGCACCAGGCTAGTGCGCGGCCCCAGCAGTCCCGCTCGCCGCAATCGTTCCAGTCCCGACCGACCGCTTGACGGGCCCAGCAATTCGCTGAAGGGCCCCTGGCCCGTTAGGCACCATAGGCACTCCTCCTCGCTCTCGGACCAGTGCACTTGGACCGGGGCGGAGCGCTGCTTGGCCATGTCGGAGAGTGCGGCCAACAATTCCTCGCTGACCGTGTGCGGCGCGTGCGGCGAAAGCCCTTCCACATGCAACCTGTGACTGGGGAGTGCGCGATCCAAGCGCCGCAGGACCTCACTTCGTCTCTCAGGGGAACCGGCGTCGAGAGCTTCGCGCAAAACTACGCTGCGGGGCCCGGCTCGCCTTTGCTCAAGCGTGAGCGTGTCGCCGGCATCGACGTCTCCGACCAAGGTTGTGCCCGTCGCAAGCATTCTGGCTTGGCCGCGCAGGGCCGCCTCGAGCGCGAGTTGCGGGGACGCGGCCATGCGCTTCTCGATCACCTCGCGCACCCAGGGCAACATGCCGCTCGGAGGTTCGATTTCACCCCCCAGGTGAGAGAGATCCAAATGGGCGTGGGCGTTGACCAATCCCGGAGCCAACAGGACTTGCCCCAGGTCTTGAATCTCGCAACCCGCCTTGAGCGCGGCCCGTTTGGTTGCGGTGAGCGACTCGAGCACTCGCTGTATGCAGCCGTCGCGAATTTCCAGCCCTCCGCCCGCAACCCATCGGCCGGGACTCGGAGTCATCAGCGCAGCTGTGAATACTTGGGTTTGGGTCATGGCGCGGGAGCGAGCGAAGTCAGCACGAAGTTAGCGGCTGCAAGTCCGCCAAAAAGTCTGCAACCGATTCAACTCCTATCCGTCGTGCCTGTGAAGCTTGAAAACGGGTCCAAGGGGGATTGATTCGACGGCACACTCATCTATGCAAAGTTGCGTGCGCGCCCGGCACCGACCGGGAAACTTCTGAAGGACTCCAAATGGAGCCAGTTGATGGACCCAGTTAATGGTCACTGCGGATGGTTACTGCCGATGCTCACTGCCGACGGATACCGTCCATCGGCACCCCAACCAGGCACATGTGCAATTCCATTCTGCCGGGCCCCAACCAACACGTTTATCAAGACCCACCGCTCCCAAACAGCAGCCCCTGAGGAAAGCTATTCCCTTGAACAGCAACAGCGCGCCCCAAACGAAAAACTGCCACAGGCTTCCCAATGCGGGCCGCCGGCGGCAGTTTGAAGAATCGTGACCTAAGTGCTTCGCTCAGTCGGGCTGGGCACCGATCATGAGCTTGGTGACGCCCAAGGGAATCAAGTTGCCCGGGGGAATCACTCCGTCGATCAGGTTGCGATTGAAGATGATTTGGAAGCGGATCATGTTCGGACGACGCTTGGAAACCTCAGCCGGCGAACTTGGGAAACGCAGGCTCCAGTAGGTGTTCAGCTCCTCCGGGTGCAAGACCCAGGGAGTCAAGGAGTCGGGCTGGATGGCGCTGTTGACACCCGTCAGCGGCAGACCGCACAGAGCCAGGGAATCGCCGGATCCGGGGAAGACCACGTTGGTCGGATCGGCGTCCTTGATAAGTCGCGCGCCTTGGAAGCGAACAACAATCGGAGCGCCGGGAACCGGGTTCGGGTTGGCAACCGTGGGCGGCAACTGAATCTCGCCGGTGGTTGTATTGCCGAGCACCGCTCCCAGACCATTCAGGTAATTGCCTTCCCAGGTCTGGTCGTAATTCGGGTCGCTCGGATCCGCTCGGTAATCGGTTTCGAGGAAACCGCCCGAGCCGTCGTCGACCAGCACCTTCATGTTCCAACCCGGTGAACCGACGCTATCCGCGGCGAAGTCGAGGCGGAAGAAGTTGCCCTCGGGGCGCAACCAGCAGGACTGCGAGCCGGTGAAACCGCCGGGAAGATACTTAATCGGCGTCATGGTCAAGGGATGGGACATGCCCAGGAAGCCCTTGACGTTGATCGCTTCGAAGTCGCTGGTGCCCAGGTAATCGCTGAGGCCGCCGGGGACGCCTTCCGGAGCGAGCGGTCGGACACTTTGGGCGATCGTGGAAAGCGGTGCTTGGGTGAGTTCCTGAATCTGCAGGAATCCCACTCCGCCACGGCCGCCGATGGATCCTGCGACTCCGTCGTTCTCCAAGCCGCCACTTAAATCAATGCGACCGGGCAGAGGTGAAAGATTCACGAACTGACCCTGCAGCAGGACGGCACCGCCGGCGCCGCTGCCTCCGGCCTGTGCCAAGAAACCCTCTTCATCCTGCAGGGTCTCAGCTTCATCCACTTCGCCCCCCTTACCTCCGGAGGCGTCAATCACACCGTCCATGGAAATGCGTCGACCGCCATGGACTTGGATCGCACCGCCGCCGCCGCCGCCGCCCGCAGAGGAGTTGGGCTGGAACAGCGTGATCGGCGCCAGGCAGAACGTGAACATGCCGGCCGTAAAGGTGCCCTGAATGCTAGCGCCGCCGCCGCCGCCGCCGCCGCCGCCGACGAGGAATCCCGCCTCGGGCTGCAGGGACGCTCCTGCTATGGAACGACCACCTGCTGCGGTTTCAGGAGGCAATCCGCCGGCCGGAATACCCAGGACCACCGTAATGTTGTCGGGAACGCCGGCCGCGCCGGATCCCCCGTGGCCGCCACCGCCGCCGGGGGCGCCAACTTGCAGGACAGAGCAAGTGATGATGTCGAGCACCAGGTCGTCTTCCGGATTCGGTGAGTTGAGCGTGAAGTCGTTACTCGTGGTCGGGATGTCCGTGGGCCAGTGAATACCGCCTTCACCACCTCCGACTGCCCCACCGCCGGGTTGTGCCGATCCGCCGCCGGACTTGCCGTCAAGGTCGCTAAGCATCATGAATTCCGGATTGTCCCCAATACCGATCGGGGTCAGGGCGGCCAAGTCATTCATGGCCGGCGGACGTATGCCTCCGTCTCCGCCATTGCCGCCTCCGGGACCTCCCGGGGCACCAAGTCCACCGAGTTCAGAATTGCTGTCGTGCAATTGGACAGCGTCCAATCCACTGACGTCAATCCGTCCGCGAATGTCGATCGAGCCGCGCGCGTAGAGCCGCGGAACATTCGCGCCGACGAACTTCAACACGGCGCCGGGCTCAATCACAATGGATGCGAACTCAAAGATTCCATCCTCAACATTGAAGGTGCTCGATCCGGGCAACTCCATCGCACCTGGATCGTAATTGTCGATGACGAAGGTCGTGATGTTTTGGCTGTCGTCCTCGCCGCCGAAAGGAATCGGCGCTTCGAGCTCGCCACCCATGGCAGTGGAATGAACCAAACTGGCCGGTCCGAACAGCTGCGAATAGGTAATCGGAGCTCCCATCATGTCCGTTTGGAACATGCCGGGCACAATCTGTCCGGGGTTCATCGAGTCTTCGACTGGCGCCGGGCGCTGTCCGTCGGTGTAGAGCGTCAGGATGCTTCCGGCGCTCAAGAGCAGGTCGCCCAAGCGTCCTGAGCCGCCACCGATACCGGTAATGAGGGAACATTCGGTGCAGCCGTTGGCTCCCCACGTCGCGCCCGAAACAGGCTCCTCTTCGTAGTCGCGCGTATTGAACTCTTCGCCCGCGGTGCGGGGCATGGTTACCGCGGCAAAGGCCAGAACCTGGGGAACGAATGAAATCGAAGGCGTCGTCAAGGGCGTGCCGGCGATGTCCGCAATCTGGTTGGAGAACGTGACAACAATGCGCCGCTTCGTGGTCTGCAACGCTCCGCCCGAGGGGAAGCTTGTATCGGGCGTAAAGACGACCCGCGTGGTCAACGCCTCTTGGTCCGGAACGAAGGTGAATTCTCCGAATAGCTCAACTTGATCGCTGCTATCGGTGATGTTTCCGTCCGGATCGATGAAAATCCGAATCGTTGCAGACGTCTTGGAGACGGTGTTAACCAACGTCGCCTGATTCATGATGTCGTTGAAATCAAAGACGATCTGCGTGTCCTTGGAAACATTCGTTTGGTTCGGTGCAAGCCGATTCTCAAGGATCGGGTTGCCCATTCCGTCCATCCCGGTGATCACGTCCACGCTCGCCCTGACGGTCAGGGGATCGGTGTTGAAGTCTGCCGGATCCAAACCCGCGATTACGCTGCAGCGGAAGCCGGACCCAAGCGGATTGGATCCCATGCTGCGGATGAAATCGGGGCCGGCGTCTGTGTTGAGACCGGGGATTTCAATGTTGTAGGAACGCCCCTTGACCAAACCGAACACAGGATTGCCGCCGGAGTCCGTCGTCAACTTGGGCCGATAGATCAATCGGCGCGGGTTGGTCGGATCGAGCGAGTAGATGCCGGGCGGCGTAAAACCGGACAGGGCATCCTCAACGCGGAAAGAGCTGGCCGTGACCGTGTCGATGTCGATCGGAACGGAAAACTCAACGCTGATTTCTTCGTTAACCGCGATGTTCGAGTTTTGGCAGTTTCCAGTGGGCGCACCAAAGGAAACACAGCCGAGGCTGCAGGCGACAATCGACATGGTTGCCGGCTCGCCGTTCCCGCCGCTTCCACTTCCACTGCAGGAAGGAAGCACGGGCGCCAGGCCGGCCAACGAAGCCAAGAGAGTCAGACGAATGCGGTCAGAAAGTTGTCCCATGGGAGGCGGGCAATCGGATGGAGATGCTTGCGGATGGGGATGCGAGCGGGAAAAAGTCGGCTCGCAATGGGGTGCGGCTGGGCCGCATGAACGGTGTGCCGAGGGGCTGTTTCAGAATGGGTGCTGATTCAAGATGGGCAGCGGGTTGCGCAGCTCCGGCCGGGTCGAACAACCGCGAGCCGATGGCGCCCTGACCGATTTCCCAAAGAAGATGAGCACCGGATGTAAGGGCCGGCGGGGAAGAGCGGGGGCAGCCCATGGGGCGGTCTCGAATTTAAATGGGCTCGAATTAATAGCTAGGGTTGGGGCCCGGCCAAAAAGAGAGTTCCGGGGAGGGTCTTCGCAACTGTGGCTGGACCTCGCAATATAGGGACGCCAGCTCGCGTCGGTACAAGAATTTCCGACGCCGGGAGGCCCGAAGGCCGGCGCTCTATGGGAATTCTGCCGGAGCCGCCGGAGGGCCCGCCCTTCGGGCC
>JAJDES010000497.1 GCA_029259675.1 Planctomycetota bacterium | reverse complement strand
GGGTGCTTCCGAGGCAAGCCGACAGCCCCCGGGCAAGGCGCCGGAATCCAAAGCGGGCGCCGCCCCCTTCGGCCAGGAATACGGCGAGGGCCCGCAGGCGGGAGCCGGCGAGGGAGCCGGTGCGGTTTCTTCGGGCGCATTACTGGAAGGACTCAACGAGCCCCAGCGTGCGGCGGTGTTGCACCGCGAGGGACCGCTGCTGATCTTGGCGGGAGCCGGATCGGGCAAGACGCGTGTGATTACGCGCCGGGCGGCCCAGCTTGTCCTGGCGGGCGGGGCTCACCCGAGTGAAGTGTTGGCGATCACCTTCACGAACAAGGCGGCCAAGGAGATGCGTGAGCGCATCGAGGCCTTGGTTCCCTCGAAGGGCATGTGGATCTCCACCTTCCACGCGATGTGCGCGCGCATCCTGCGCAGGGAAATTGAGGTCCTCGGGGGCTACACGCGCGACTTTACGATCTACGACACAAGTGATCGCAATCAGATGCTGAAGCAGCTGATCAAGGATGCGGGCTACGACACGACTCGCTATCGCCCGGCGATGGTCGGCGGCTGGATTAGTCGCGAGAAGAACCGCGAGTCGAATCCGGTGGGCGAGCGGGTTGAACTGGACAGCGATCAAGTCGCCGGCGTTGAGGAAGAGCTTCTGGACAAGATTGCTCGGCAGTACGAAGAAGCCATGCAGCGCAACAATGCGCTCGATTTTGATGACCTCTTGATCAAGACCCTGTACTTATTCGACAAGCACCTGGGCATTCGCGATGCCTATGCCAATCGCTTTCGATATTGCATGGTCGACGAGTACCAGGATACGAACCACGTCCAATACCAGCTCGTGCATCACCTGGCCAGTGGTAGCGGGAATCTGGCCGTGTGCGGCGATCCCGATCAATCGATCTACGCGTGGCGCGGCGCGGATGTGCGCAACATCCTCGACTTCGAGCGCGATTTCCCCGGCGCGGTTGTGGTCAAGCTGGAGCAAAACTATCGCTCCTCGGGCAACATCTTGGGCGCCGCACAGGGGGTGATTGCGAACAACAGCAGTCGCAAAGATAAAGATCTTTGGACCGAGAAGCCGGATGGGGAATTGCTTGCCGTCCTGCGCTGTGCGGATGAGAACGACGAATCGAATGAGATCGCGAACCAAGTGCGCGGACTCCAGGCGCGGGGAACCTCCTTGGACTCCGTGGCGATCTTTTATCGCGCCAATTTCATGCAGCGCGCTTTGGAGCGCGGCTTGCGCATGGCGGGAATGCCCTACCAAATCGTCGGTGGGGTTGAGTTCTACGCACGGCGCGAGATCAAGGATCTGATCGCCTACCTGCAATTGGCCTTGAATCCGGCCAGCGACGTGGCGTGTATGCGCGTGATCAATTCACCCGCACGCGGCATTGGTGAGAAGAGCTTGGCCAAGATTGTTAATTGGGCCACCGATCGACGCGTGCCTTTGACCACGGCTTGCCGCAGCGAGGAAGTGGCGCTCATGCTGCGCGGGCGCGCCGCCAAGGGCTTGGCGGCCTTCGGCAAATTGCTCGAAATTTTGACGGACCAGGCCGAGTTGCCCGCCGCCGAGGCGATGGATCGCGTGCTGGATGAAACGGAATATTTCCAATTCCTCTCGAGCATGCCCGACGCAGACCAAGCCACGCGCGAGGAGAACGTCGAGGAACTGCGCGCGCACGCAGAAACCTTCGACCGCGACAGTCCCGACCGCAAGCTGCGCGGTTTCTTGCAGGACGTCGCGTTGGTGAGCGAGATCGACGGCTATGTGGAGGGTGAGGAGCGCGTCACCAAGATGACCTTGCACGCCGCCAAGGGGCTTGAATTTCCGATCGTGTTCATCGCGGGTTTGGAGGAAGAGCTCTTTCCCCACGCGCGATCATTGGGCGAGGACGAAGCGGGCTTGGAAGAAGAGCGCCGTTTGATGTACGTGGGCATGACGCGCGCCCAGGAGCGGTTGTTCATGACCTACACCGATCGCCGCTTTCATTTCGGCGAGTACGTTCCGCGCATGCCCTCGCGCTTTCTCTCCGAGATTCCCGAGGAGCGTGTCGAGGGCTTGAATCTGTCGGATGAGTATCCGGACGATTCCGACGCGTTGGGCGTTTTCGATGCACCCGACAATGTGCCGGCCTTGGCGGTGGGCCAGTGGGTCCAGCACGAGCACTTCGGTCGCGGGCTGATTGAGAATTTGCAGGGGTCCGGCGTCAACGCCCGCGCTACGGTCGCCTTTCAACGCGCCGGCACGAAGCAGTTGTTGCTCACCTACGCCAAGCTGGTGCCCCTAGATGGCTGATCCAAAAGAACTCTCCCCAATGGGTGATTCCAATTTGGGTTCAGAGCCGAATTCGGATGCGAAGCGCGACTATGGAGCGCAACTGGAAGCCCTGCTCGAGCAAGTGCGCACTGCGGGCCGTCTGGCTGAATTGAAACCCGCACTCGAACGGGCCGCGCGCGAAGCGGCCATGGAAGCGGACGGCCCGGGCTCGATTCAATTGCCGAATGTCCCCACTCGCTTTGGAATCATCGGCGACAGTCCGGCCATGCAGCGCGTGTTTCATTTGATCGAGCGCGTCGCAGCCAGCAACGTCGCTGTGTTGGTCCTGGGGGAAACCGGAAGCGGCAAGGAACTCGTTGCGCGCGCCCTGCACGACGCAAGTCCCAGGCGCGACAAGCCCTTCCTGGCCGAGAACTGTGCCGCGGTTCCCGCAACCCTGTTGGAAAGCGAGCTGTTCGGGCATGTGAAGGGTGCCTTCACGGACGCGGTTGCCAATCGCGAGGGCTACTTCAGCGCGGCGGACAAGGGCACGGTCTTCTTGGATGAGATCGGCGATATGCCGCTCGAAATGCAATCCAAGCTGCTGCGTGTCCTGCAAGAGGGCGAAGTGC
>JAJDES010000496.1 GCA_029259675.1 Planctomycetota bacterium | reverse complement strand
ACTCGAAGGAGCTCTACCCCAACGCAACGCTGAACAAATCGTGCCGCTGTTCTGCAGCGCGCCCGGCTATGTGGCGGGGCCGGTCGAATTTCGGGGCTACGGCATTTCGTCTTCTGCGCATGGTTGGGATGACTGGGATGCCGAGTCGCGCGCTGGCGAAGTGGAGCCGCGGGAAGGCTTCATCGCATGGATTGTGAGTGGGGCGCCGAAGGCTCGCTCGGAGGATCAGGATTTCGAAGCCGGCTCCGGTCTCTATCAAAAAGTTATGACCGCCAAGCACAGCGGTGCGATTGCGGTCGTAATCGCGGAGCATCCCGATTCCGCGCATGGGGGGCTGCAACCCTTTGCCAACGGACATCGCGCCGAAGCCGGCATCCCCGCGCTTTTGTTGAGGCGTGAATTAGCTGTGCAATTGTGGCCGATGTACCCGCAGGCCGTGCGGGCCATGGACGCGGCATGGGATCAGAATGGAAGGGCTTGCGAGTACTCCCGCAGCGGCGCACCCAACTTGGAGTTGCAGTCGGATGTCGAACGCGAAATGGGTGTGGGAACCAACGTGCTCGGGATTTTGCGCGGTCAAGGCGGAGGGCCGACAACAATAGTCGGCGCCCATTACGACCACCTGGGACACGGGGATATCGGCTCGCGATCCGCGCAGCATCGCGGGCAAATTCACAACGGCGCCGACGACAATGCCAGCGGAACGGCGGTGCTGCTCGAAATGGCGCGACTCTTGTCGGATTCCAATCCGCTCGGGGGTGATGTGCTTATTGCGTTTTGGTCCGGAGAAGAAATGGGCTTGCTGGGTAGCGAGTACTGGGCGAATCACCCCAGCGTTTCCCTGTCATTGCTAAACGCGTGTTTGAACTTGGACATGGTCGGTCGCGCGGGCGACGGTTCCTTGCAAGTCATGGGGGCCGGCTCCGCGCGGGAATTTGAGCGTTGGATGGAGCCCGCCGGCGCTTTCGCAGGCTTGGACTTGAGCGTGCAATTGTCCGGGTCGGGAATCGGCGGCAGTGACCATATGAGTTTTCTGCGACGCGAAATTCCCGCATTGCATTTGTTCAGCGGCCTGCATTCTGACTACCACGCTCCCAGCGACGATTCGGATGGCTTCGAGCCGCTCGGGGCGGCGCGTGTAACCGAATTCGCGTTGGATCTTTTGCAGCGCATGCAACGCGCGGGCGACTTGGCCTTTGTGGAACCTCCCGCCGGAGCGGAGCGGCGCGCCGGGATGGAGGATATTTCGGTCAGTTTCGGCAGTGTCCCGAATTACGCCTTTGGTGGGCCGGGACTTCTTTTGGATGGAACGCGGCCCGACGGTCCCGCTCGCAAGGCCGGCTTGCTACGCGGGGACGTGCTGCTGGAATTCGGCGGCATTGCGATCGGCGATATTCACGACTTCGTCTACGCCCTCTCTCTGCACCACCCGGGACAATTGGTCGAGGTCCTCTTGCAACGTTCTGACGAACGCCTTTCCCTGTGGGTTACGCTTGAAGCGCGCAGTGCGAATTGATTGGTCCCCACATGCGAACCGGGGCGCACAAGCGGAATGGCCCGCTGCTGCTGTGTGTTGCTGGGCCCCATGGGATGCGTGCCCTTCGAAGCTGTGTGGGCGCTCCGGTGCGAGATGAGGGTTTCTTCGAGCTGCTCTCCATCCCACAATCTTGCGTGGCCCAGAACTCGGTTTTCAGCTCGAGCAGTTTGCGGTGGAGCGCTGACCACCATTCATTCCATTCCGGCTTTCCACCCATTCCAAGTGGATTGCGATGAACCTGTGCAAAGCCTACGGGCGGAAGTTCTAAGCTCTTGTCGATGAGCAAGCCCGGCCAAGCAGATCCCTCGGTCCGAAATGCGGACACGGAGCAGCCCCATGCTGAGGGGGGGTCTTCCAAACGGTGGCTTGTGCTGATCTTGGTGCTGGCGCTGCTGCTGCGCTGCTTGGATCTCAACGATCCCTGGAGCGGAATTCCCGGTGATTTCCGCAGCACGTTCGGCGGTGCCGCAACGGGCGGGCCGGCTCGCAATTTGGTGCAGTACGGTCTTTGGGAGACGAAGGGTCTGCCGTACTCATTGCGTTTTGAAGATCGCAATGGGCAGCTGCAATACAGCTATTACTCCCATCACCCGGCTTCCTTTGCGCTGATCACGGCCGCATCGATGAAGGTCTTCGGCAATCATGAGTGGGCCGCGCGCTTGCCTTGGATTTTGATTTCCTGTCTGGCAGTGTTCTCGGTCTGGCGCTTGGGAACCTATTTATTCGGGGTGCGCTGTGGCCTGTGGGCGGCACTGCTGGCGGCAGTGTTACCGACTGGAGCTCACTACGGCAGCATGCTTTGGACGGAGGGGGCGGTTACTTGGATTGGAGCCGAAGTGGTCTTGGCCAGCGTGCGTTGGCTGCGCGAACGGGATGGGGGAATCCCCTGGGCGGCAGCGGGTTGGGCGTTTTTGGGCGGACTATTTGAGTGGAGCCTCGGTTTCGTTTTGGTGGGTGTGGGATTGTTTGTTTTGGCCCATGCGCTGCGCGGATCATGCTGGCGGCGCCTGTGGAGCTCCTTGGTGATCCCGCTCGGCTTTGGATTGGCGGTGCTGCTGCACGCCTTGCATGTGACATTGGTCGTGCCGCGGGATGCCCTGTTGGATGATTCGGAGCAAACCTTGGCTTGGGTACGTTCGCTGCCCGTGGACCTCGGGTCGTTCCTGAACATTCAATGGAATTACCTGTGGCGCGATTTGACCGGCGCAGGCCTGTTGGGCTTGATCGCTGCCGCCCTGTGGCTGCTCTTGCGCGCCCTGGGCGGACGCGGTGTTAAGGGCAGCTCGGCGCTCTTCGCGTTGCTCCTGGCGGCGCCCCTGTACGTCGCCCTGTTCCCGAGTCGCAGCGTGAATCATCACTTCTTCTGGGCCATTTCCACGCCTGGCTATGCGCTGCTCATGGCGCGCGCTCTGCTTGAGTTGAGCAACAGGAAAAAGGTCGGAACCTGGTTGGGATGGCTGCTTGCATCGGGCATCGCAGCTATGTCCTACAGCGCGCGACCGAGTAAGGGTTTTGACTTTTCCAAGCCCGAATCTTACTGGGGCCTGCCGCTCCTGGTGGCGATCTATGCTGCGCCGGCACTCCTTGTGCTCGCGCTGACAGCTAGGCTGTGGGCGCGTCCCCTGTCGGCTCGTCTTTTGGCAGCCGGCCCCGCTGTTGCGTTGGCGGTGCTTACAGCGAATTGCGTTTGGGGCGATGTGCGCCTGTGGATACTGCGTCGTTCGGATCGGGTTCAGCAAGTGGTCGAATCGAGCTGGATCGAGCCCCATTTGAAGAATGAGCGCTGCCTCATCGTGACCCTGGGAGCTGCTTCTCTGCCGTTGCAGTTCTACGCAGCGGGTCCCGTGTTGTACGGAGTTCCCAAGCGTGCGGACCTCGAGTGGATTCGAGCGGAGGTGCTCGATCACTTGGCGCTCGATTACAAGGTGCTGTTCCTCTTCGAGCACGATGAATTCAAGCGACTGAAGGCCCTGGGGCGAGCGACGCCCGAAAAACTAGCTGAGATGTCCGAGTTGCGAGAGCACTTGCTCCAATTGGCGGGCACAAGTCGCGTGCACGGCAGCATCGAGCTTTTTGAATTGCCGCGCAGCTGAGTTGGATTGCCGCAATGCAGGCCTTTGGCAGGCTGACTCAATGACCGGTTGAGACCGGAACCGCTGCGCCCAAGCTCGCTGCGCAATGAATGGAGCGCTTGATGTGCGCTGCGAACCGTTTCACGCTGCGCAGAAAAGCCCGCGGGCGATGGCCGGCCCGGGGCCCTCAGATTTTTTTTCTACGCGCTTTCCTGGGGGACTTCTTGGTAGCTCGCTTCGTCGCCTTTTTGCGGCGCGACTTGCCGCGCGATTTGGGGGGCGACTTGCGCGACGACTTGCGGGGCGAACTAGGGCTGGGTTTGGGCTTGCGGAAAGCTACAGCCAGCACATCGTCGATGTTCTCCGTGGGAATGAATTGGAGCTTGGCTTTGGCGCCCGCCGGGACATCCTCGAGGTCGCGCATGTTGCGCTTGGGCAGGCAGATCGTGCGAATGCCCGCGCGATGGGCTCCGATCACTTTTTCCTTCACTCCTCCCACGGGCAGGACCAAACCGCGCAAGCTGATTTCGCCCGTCATGGCCAAGTCCGGGCGCACCGGCTTGCCGGTCAAGAGCGAAACGAGTGCGGAGACCAGTGCGACACCGGCCGAGGGACCGTCCTTGGGGATCGCTCCGGCTGGAACGTGGATGTGTATGTCGTTCGAGCTGAAGTAGGCCGGATCGATCCCCAAAGCCTGGGCGCGCGCTTTGACCAAGCTGATGGCGGTGCGCGCGCTCTCGCGCATGACATCGCCCAATTGTCCGGTCAGGATCAACTCGCCTTTGCCGGGGAAGCCCGTGGCCTCTAGGAACAGGATGCCGCCGCCGACTGGGGTCCAAACCAAGCCCGTGGCGACCCCGGGCGTTTTGGTGCGCAGGGCCACTTCACTTTCGAAGAGCGGCTGCCCGAGAATGGCGGGCAGGTCCTCGGGCGTGATGCTGGCGCGCTTAATCGTGCCCTCGACGATGCGCGTGGCCACGTTGCGAAACACCGAGCCGATGTTGCGCTCCAAACCGCGGCAACCCGACTCGCGTGTGAAGTGTCGGATGATCTCGCGCAGGGCGCTCGTGTTGATCGAAGCTTGCGAACGCTTGAGCCCGTTCGCTTCCAGCTGCCGCCGCACGAGGTAGCGCCGGGCAATTTGCAATTTCTCGTCTTCGGTGTAACCGGAGAGTTCAATCACTTCGCAGCGATCGCGCAGGGGACCTGGAATGCTTTCCATCACGTTGGCCGTCGAAATGAACAGCACGCGACTCAAGTCGAAGGGCACGTTCAGGTAGTGATCGCGGAAAGTGCGGTTCTGCTCGGGATCGAGCACTTCCAGTAGCGCAGCGGAGGGGTCGACTTGAAAGCTCTGGCCGAGCTTGTCCATCTCATCGAGCATGAACACCGGATTGTTGGTTCCGGCTTTCTTGATGCTTTGAATGATGTTGCCCGGCATGGCGCCGACATAGGTCCGGCGGTGTCCGCGTATTTCCGATTCGTCGTGCACGCCGCCCAAGCTGAGGCGCACGAACTCGCGCCCGGTGGCGCGAGCAATGCTTTGACCCAAAGAAGTTTTTCCGACACCGGGCGGGCCCACCAGGCAGAGGATCGGGCTCTTACCGGTCGGGTTGAGTGAGCGCACCGCCATGAACTCGAGGATGCGCCGCTTTACTTTGGATAGGCCGTAGTGATCCTCATCGAGGATGGCGCGGGCTTTGGCGATATCGAGCGCGTCTTGACTGGACTTGTTCCAAGGTAGTTCGGCCAACCATTCGAGGTAGGTGCGCAGCATGCTCGTCTCGGCCGCGGCCTCGGGCATGCCTTCGAGTCGACGCAATTCTTTAATCGCAACCGCAAGCACGGGCTCGGGCATGCCGGCGGACTCCAATTGCTCGCCCAATTGAGCGAGTTCACCGGCGCCCGATTCCCCCAACTCCTTTTGGATCGTCTTGAGCTGCTCGCGCAGGTAGTACTCGCGCTGGGCCTTCTCCAAGGTGCCCGTCGTTTCCTGCCGTATTTTGCTCGAGAGTTGCAGCACTTCGACCAAGTGCGCGAGCTTCTTGGAAACCTTGAGCATGCGCTGCTCAAGATCGGTGGTCTCCAGTAGATCCTGCTTTTCATCCGGCGGCAGATCCATGAAGGTCGCCACCATGTCCGTCAACTTGGACGGCACGGACGAGTTCTGGATCGCCTGATCCAAATCCTCGGGCGTTTGCGGCAGGAGTTGAAGGGCTTCGCGCGCCTGGTTCTTGAGATTGAGGAAGCGCGCTTGCGTTTCCATATCGAGTTGCTTGTCCTGGGCCGGTTCCAGGATCTGTTCGACTCGAGCGGTCAGGAAAGGCTCCGAACCCAGGAACTCGATGATTCGAAAGCGTTGCTTGCCCTGGGCGATGATGTGATGGCTGCCGTCGGGGGCGGTGATGTAGCGCACGATTTCGGCCACCGTGCCCATTTCGAACAGGTCTTCCGCTTTGGGGGTTTGCAGCTCGGCATCCCGTTGCAAAACAACGCCCAGGGGTAAGTCCTGTTCAACGGCGGCTTGCACGGCAAGCACCGACCGTTCGCGACCGATTGCTATCGGCAACACCACGCCGGGAAACAGGGCCATGCCGCGCACGCACAACAAGATCATGCCGTCGGGAGGCAAACCCATCATGCCACCCGCGCCCGCGGG
>JAJDES010000495.1 GCA_029259675.1 Planctomycetota bacterium | reverse complement strand
AAGAAAGAGGGCATGCCTGAGAAGGCCCATGAAGTTGAAGGCATGTTGCGCCGCTCACGCTTCACGACCTTCTACGATGAGAAGGCCGCCATCGGTCGTCGCTACCGCCGTCAGGATGAAGTCGGTACTCCCTACTGCGTCACCATCGACGGAGACACGCTTGAGAATGACGTCGTCACCGTGCGCGATAGGGACTCGATGGAGCAGGCCAAGGTCCCGATTGCCGAGCTCGAGGCTAGGCTGGACGAAGCCGTGCGCATTTGGTAGCGGCCCGCCCGCGATAGTTGAGGGCCGGGGCCGGGCCCGCTATTTCTTTGTCTGGGGCCCGCGCTCGACCGGCTCCATTGTTCGGCCGCTCCGAATGGGGGGCTGAGGCCCGTAAGTTGGGGGCGCTGCCAGGCCCTCAAGCCCGCGAGCAGCGCTCAGCCCCGAATCGCCCGAATTCGGCCCTCGCTAGGGGCTGAAGCCGGCCGGCCGGTCTGCTAACTTATTCGCCCGAATTCGCGTGCGACCCGCCATTTTCGGATGCCCGGAGCCCCCTCTTGGATAGGGCGGCCGGCGTTCCGGGGGCGCGCGCTCGGATTGCTCAGCGGCGGATCCCAGTGTTTTGGATCCGCGTGTAGGCGCCAGATTGCCATGGGCCCGGCGCACCCGAAAAAAAGTCCGCGACCACGAGATAGACGATGTCCCAGACGACCATGCCCCAGAGTTCCGAAACCCATCAGTTCCAGGCCGAGGTGCGCGAGCTGCTCGACCTGATGATTCACTCGCTCTACAGCCAGCGCGAGATTTTCCTGCGCGAGCTGATTTCGAACTCGAGCGATGCGCTCGATAAGTTGCGCGTAGAGGCCCTGCAAAAGCCCGACCTGATCGGTGACGAAGAGCTGGGCATTAAGCTCGAGACCGACGTCGCCGAGCGCAAGTTGATCATCAGCGACAACGGCATCGGCATGTCGCGCGACGAGGTGGTCGAAAACATCGGCACCATCGCGCGCTCCGGCACGCGCCGCTTCCTCGACAGTTTGAAGGAGAAGCAAAAGGCCGAAGAGGGCGGTGAGACGCCGCGCTTGATCGGTCAGTTCGGAGTGGGCTTCTACTCCGTATTCATGGTGGCCAGCAAAGTGGTGCTCGAAACGCGCCGCGCCGGTGAGGACACGGGCACGCGCTGGATCTCGACCGGCGACGGCAACTTCACCGTGGAAGCCTGCGAACCCGCCACCCACGGCACGACGATCACGCTCGAACTCAAGCCCCAGGAAGTGGGCGATGAGGAGTACCAGGACTTCTGCCAGGAATACGTGCTGCGCAGTACGGTTTCCAAGTACTCCGATTTTGTCGAGTACCCGGTGCAGATGGATGTCGAGCGCGAGGAGGGCGAGGACGACGAGAAGAAGACCGTCACCAAGACCGAGACGCTCAACTCGATGAAGCCGATCTGGACCCGCCAGCAGTCGGACATCTCGGAGGACGAGTACAAGGAGTTCTACCAGCACATCTCGCACAACTGGGACGAGCCCTACGAGACGATTCACTTTCACGCGGAGGGTGCCACCAACTACACGGCGCTCCTGTTCCTGCCGACCTCGAGGCCCTTCGATCTATTCGATTCGAGCCAGGCCAAGTCGCGCATGAATCTGTACGTCAAGCGCGTGCACATTCAATCGGAGTGCGAAGGCCTGGCGCCGATCTGGTTGCGTTTCATTCCCGGCTTGGTGGACTCCGACGATTTGCCGCTCAACGTTTCGCGCGAAACGCTGCAGCACAACAACCAGCTCAAGGCCATCTCCAAGCGCGTGACGCGCAAGGTGCTCGATGTGCTCAAGAAGAAGCTCGCCGACGAGCGCGACAGCTACGAGACCTTCTGGACTCAGTTCGGTCCGGTCCTGAAGGAGGGCATTTACTTCGAGGACGCCCAGAAGCAGGAACTGGTGGACATCTGTCTATTCCAGAGCACGGGCGAAGCTGAGTGGACGAGTTTGGCTGAGTACGTCGAGCGCATGCCGGTCAAGCAGAAGGAGATCTACTACCTGTCGGGCGACGACAAGCAGGCGCTCGAGTCTTCACCGCACCTGGAGGCGGCCAAGCTTAAGGGCTACGAAGTGCTTTTCCTGACCGATCGCGTGGACGAGTTTGCCTTCCAGAAGCTGACCGAATACGAGGATCGTGCGATCAAGCCGCTGGACCGCGGCGACGCCATCATCGAGGACGATGAGGAAAAGGAAGCGCGCGAAGCCAAGCAGGAGGAGTTCAAGCCCTTGCTGGAGGCCATGACCTCGGAACTTGAAGACGAAGTCAGCGAGGTGCGCCTCTCCAGTCGCTTGAGCGACTCACCGGTCGTTTTGGTCGCCCCCGAAAATCAGATGTCGCCCAACTTGGCGCGCATCCTGAAGGAAGCCAAGCAAGCCGTACCGGATTCCAAGCGCGCCATGGAGCTCAATCCGGAGCATCCGCTGGTTGCGCGCATGTCCGAGCTCTTCGCCGAGGAGAAAGATTCCGAACGCTTCGCCGACTACTGCGATTTGCTCTACGGACAAGCTCTCCTGCGCGAGGGCAGCCCCCTGCCCCATCCCGACCACTTCGCGCGCCTGGTCAGCAAATTGATGGCAGGTACGAACTAAGCAAATTCCAACCGCCGCCAGTGACCCGGCTATCGCGCCGGGTAGTGGCCGCCGGATCGAAAGCGCCTCGCAGGCAAACCTTCCCGGACTTTGCCGGAGGGGCCGCTTTCATCCGAGGAGAGCATGCCCGAGGCCCAAACGGACCTCGGGCATCTTTTATTTGGGGCGCGTAGGCGAGCTGCTCCCCGACTGCTGGTCTTGAAAGCGATTTCTCCTGTGAGCCAAGGACCACGCCTAGGCAGGAAGGCAATGCTGAGCCCTAACGGATTCTCTATTCAATTGGGCAATTCGATCTCACGCAAATTAGCCACACTCGGAGCACTTCCAGAATGAGGAGATACTGCGACTTCTGTACCGAACGGGGGGGCAAGTTGCACTGCTTCCAAGTGCAAGTGATCCTTAAATGATGGGCTGCGCAGGGTATTTGGGATGGACAGCTGAATGTGGGGGGGGGCGCAAATATTTTGAATCAGGGCTCGCGTACCACAACAGTGCCGCAGGAAACAGCGGGGTATCCGACCCTCATGCACTGTAGGGTCCGGCATCCACCTGGGAGCCAATGATGCATTCCACCGAATTTTGATCGCTTGCTAGAATCATCGTTCATGCACGCTTGGAGTATCCGGTGAATCGTCAACATTCAGTCGCTCTGATAGCCGTATTGGTATGTCTATCACTTGTGGCAATGGTCCTAACTGGAGACGAGCGTGTTACTCAGCAGCACATCGAGCAATCGAATACGCAGGCTGAGCTCCAGATTAAAAAGAGGGATGACCGTGCGCATCCCGTACCAAGTCAACCTGATTCGCAACTCCCAACGCGGCAGTCTGTTGCACTCGCTGATGATGGTGAGGTTTTGCCCAACGAGCAATCTCCTGCGCATGTTGGAAGTGAACACTTGGGAAGGGTCATCTTGGTGGATCGATTTGGAACGGAGAATCGAATAGCCGACGGAAGAATTGCCCTTTCGTTTTGGAATGGGTCCAAAGGAAAGAAGAAGACCGTTCCCGTGTCCAACGGCTACTTCCAGATTGACGGCCTGGGTGTGGGACCATTCAGAGTCCAGGAGTTGCAGCTCAATAACCGCGCAGCGAAGCTTTCGGAGCCAAGCAAGAGATACAATCCTGGCGATAGCGCCGTCGTTGTTCGAGCATCCTTGCCGCAATCCATTAGCCTCAGTGTCCTAAGCGCGGTGTCGGGTGAGCACCTTTCAAACGTAACGATTCTTGAGGGGATCGAAATACTAACTCTCGATCAACTTGGCGACTTGACCGACATCAAGAGAACTGCTGCGTATCCGTTACGACTGGACTCACCTCTTGCATTAGAACCAAACGCAGACCACCTCAAAAAACGGCTAGTTCAGTTTCAGGTTCATAGCCCGGAATTCGCGTGGAAGCGCATTGACTTGGACATGACTGTTGGAGGAGAGAGGGTTGTTCGTCTTGAACGAGGGGGAGGGCTTTTCATCGAACTCATTGGCGAGCTGAAAGAGCCGGGTGCTTCCCTGTTTTTGACTCCTAGCAGAGACGAATATGGCGTGCCTGTGGCATCTGTGGACGCTGGTGCAGGACAGGTCATCTCTCTGCAGTCGCTTGAACCGGGAGCCTACATAGCAAGTGTTCGGTTGGGCCCGTGGTTCGATGAAGTTGAAGAACTTGGAAGGCTCGCTGTCGAAGTTGTGTCGGGACGAACCCAGTGGGTTCAATTGAAACTTGAAGATCGAAATTGGAAGAGTAGCGCGCAACTAGCGGGGAGCTTGACTTTGCCACGGGAATGGCAAGTAGATCAGTTAACACTTTCCGCACACCATTACGGCCATGAGGGCACCGTCCGACACGAATTGGATCCGGCAAGTATCATTCCTGTCGGCCTGGAATCTGGGGTGTGGTCGTTTGACTTCGGGAGCCTGGCGTGCGGCGAGTACGCGCTTGTCGTTGAGTTTCAGAGCCTCGGTTCGTCAGTCTCGCATGGAATTCAACTGGAACTTGGCTCTGAAGGAATTATGGACGCACATCTTGCTGTGCCTCCGCCTGCTCAAGTGAGGATTACCTTGGCTGGCAATTCAGAATCAGATGAAATCGACCTTAGTGCCATTTCCTGGGTTCCTGTGGATGAGGAAGGGCGATCCAGTTCGCGTGGAAGCATTGCGATTTCAGTCCATGAGGAAGGGCTCTTTGAGTTTCTAGCGCCAGTTGGGAGGATCCGGATTCAGGCTAGTAGTAAGGTCTATTCGCCATCAATAGAGCTATTGAATGTTCATGCTGGTTTGAATGAGCACCATCTCTCTCTTGAGAGGAACTGTACGGCGCTGATCGTATTCCTCGACGGACTCACGAATGTGCCTATCAACGATAGTTGGTTCCCAAAGCTTGAGCATGAAACTCAGGACGGTCGATTATTGTCCGTGTCACGGTCTACAGATGGCACTCGCGTCACAGTAAGTCAACCGGGTGTGTATTCTTGCCAAATGCCATCAATCCCAGGTTTCCTTCCTGTTGCTGCTCAAGAGATGCATATCTTGCGGACTGAACGCAATGAATTCGAAGTGCATTTGATTCGGGAGCCCTAGTTGCCAGATTCTCTTTGGGACAGACCCAGCACTTACCTCCGAAGCGCCAAACGTTGAACAGCAATGATTCTATTTTCTCGAGGTAGCGTATGAATAATCATCGATTGGCTTACCTCGTCACAGCCGTTGTCACTTGTGCCTTGGCTGTGACCATCGCCTATACAAGGAGGGAGGGGAATCGCTTGGAGGAAGCGCCTATTGCTCAAGGCATTGATTATGACAAGGTGGCAACTCCTAGGCCCAAAGCAGTTGCCTTCGAAGTGTACGATGAAGCTGAAGACGAACGTATAACGCTATTCGGTTCCGAAGCGTATTACCAATCGGTCATGTTTGAACGCGATGGGCATACGCTTATTGTCATTGATGAAGAGATTGACCCCTTAACGGATACTTTCTTGGAATCTTCGCACTCGTATGTGACTTCATTTGACCTTCAGCTTGTTGAGCAGAGAGTCCCAAACGAGTTTTATGTTGTAGGGAAGAAAGGGAACGGCAAGTTTTTGATCGAAAAATGGCAAACACCGCCAAGCTTGGGTGCACGGACAGCAACCCGAGAATTCACTGCAACACCAATCGGAATTTCGGCCCCGCAACTGCCCACAGTAAACCTAGGTGTTGTAGGCGATGTGTGGGTCGCGCCAATGGATAGAGGTCCTCGCCCTCAAGAGATTCGCGAGGTCATTCTTGATGATTTGCTGATTGACGGCGCAATAGCCGCACGAGTTGATCCCGATGGAAGGTTCATGTTGATCCTCTCCCAGGGCGGGGAGTTTCTCTATCAGCTGCCTTTTGAGAACAACGCAGTGCCAACGGTGATTTGCAGCTCAGCTTCCATTCCTGATTTGGCTTCAATGGGCTGTATAGATTCCAGGCAAGAGGTCAGCGCTGGACGGGTCTACCTCATGACTTCGTCAGGCAATTTCAATGACGGTGTCCCCCATACAAACAAGCGCATTGCGTTACTTGATGGTGACAATGACGGGGTTTTCGATATAGAGATGGTCCTCTCGTACGAGCAATACATTGCTATGGATTGGCAGTGGGTTGACCAATTCAATTGGCAGTTCTGACCTGCTCCTCAGAACCGCGGCCGACAATCGTGCGGGTTCCTGTTCCTGCGTTGCCTTCGCGTTTTGTAGGCAGCAGATATCGATGCCACAGAGGGATGCTGCTTGTCTAATGGCAGGCGGAAGGAGCTGCTCTACCCGTGCCGATCTGCCTAGTCTGCTTGCAACTTGTCTTCTTGCGTGAATCCCGGTTTGTCCGCGGGCACCAGGCGGGCCAACCAGAGGTCGCGGCGGTAGGGGCTTTGGGCTGCGGTGGCTTCCAGTTTCCAGCCGAGGACGGCGGCTTCCTTGGCAAGTTGGGCTGGGCTTGTGCTGTAGCGGTCGTTGGGGGAGCCGGCTAGGCGCCGCAGTTGGCGCAGGAAGTTGTGCGTGCTGACGGGGTGAAAGAAGCTGACGACCACGAACTCGCGACTGACGCGGGTTAGTTCTGAAAGGACGGACTGGCGCTGTTCCGCAGTGGGCAGGTGGTGCAGGAAGCGAAAGCACACGGCTCCTGTGATCGAGTCCGAAGCGAGCGGCAGTTGTTCCGCATTGGCCCGGGCGGCGTTGCCGGCGGCGACGAGTGCGACGCGGGCCATGGCGCCGCTGCGATCGAAGGCCAGCACCCGCGCGCCGCGCTCGCGCAGGAACGGCGCCAGGCGACCGGCGCCGCAGGGCGAGTCGAGTACATAGCCGTGAATCTCGCGCGGAACGAGCTGATCCAGGAGTTGCATCTCCGCCACGTGCCGGGCCGGTTTGCGCGCGCGGTAACGCTGGACGGCTTCGCCGTCGGCGTACTTGTGCCGGCCCTGGTAGTCCTGGGGCAGTTGCTTGCGCAGCCGAATGAGCCCGGCGCGATCCGCTACGCGTTGGGCAATGCGCTCGGGATGGGGGCCGCTCCAGGCCGGCAAGATGTCGGCCACGTCAAGCCACGGCAGAGTTGCGATCAAGGCTCCCGCGTGGCGCACAAAGCGCGAGCTGCGCGAACGGCGTGAGCGCGTTTCAAAGCGCGGCAAATCCACCACTCCCAATTGCAAGCGGCCGTCGCAGCTGCGCTCAAACAGGTGCTTCGCGTACAGGTCTGGAATTTCGAAACGGGTCGAGTCCAAATTCCTGAGCAAGTCGAGCAGCGCAGCTTTGATGGAAGCGCAATGCTCACCGCGCGGAACGACTCCATCGAGTGCCGAAAAACCGGGCAGCGCGCGGGTTACGAGGAAACTCTCGCGCTCGATCCCAAGGCTCGTCGTCGATGCTCCGTAGAGCAAAACGGCCGGTGTCGCCAAACCGACTTCGCGCAGACGGCGTGCGGCCTGTTCCTCACGTTCCGCGGCCGAACGCGGAGCGCGCAGCCGCAGCAATTCACGCAACCACTCCCCGATGCGCGTGCCCGTTTGGTACTTGGCAAAGAGCGCCCGATCGCCGCGACCAAGGCGAACGACGCGTCGATCGGGTTTGCGTCCCACTTCCGTTCCCGCCAGGCCATGGCTGCGCCACAGTTCGAGATCCAGGAGCGAGCATTGCTCGAGTTCGGTCAGGCTTTCCCTCTGTGCACTCCATTGGCCGCCCGGCCATTTGCAGCGCGCGTGCGCCGTCGAATGCGGATCACTTCGGAAGGATTGCTTGAGGCTGGACACGCGCTTGAGTTTAGAAGGCGTTGGCTCGCAGAAAGCCACGGCAATGGACGAAATGCCGGCGCTTGGCGCAAATCGGCTCGATTCGGGCCAGGGGCATCATTCGACGGCCCAGTGACGGCCCAGTGGAGGCACTGTGGATGACTACATTTGGCACTTTTGTAGCACTCTGGCGACAAATCGATCCGCGTGTCGGGGCCCGTCGCAATCCGCCCGGAGGCTCGTCGGGGATCGATTCGGAGCGCTAATTTCAAAACCGATGTGTCAGATCTGGTCATATCCGGAAAAAATGACGCTACTGGGCCTCAATTCGGGACCACAAACAATTCAGAAGCCACTTTTGCTCATAAGTCATTTCGAGACCAACCGATGGGGTG
>JAJDES010000494.1 GCA_029259675.1 Planctomycetota bacterium | reverse complement strand
ACTCTTGCACATTCGGAAAGAGCGTGGTGGAGGCCGACACTTGGCCGCGCCAACTAGAGGGCATGTTGAACGAAGAGTTGGGTGACAAGCGCAGCGCGGTGGTCGCCAACTTGGGTTGCAACGGCTACGCGGGGAAGGATTACATCACCATCTTCAAGAAGCTTGGGCGGCAGTTGAACCCTGACCTAGTGGTCGTCGGCTACAACTTGAATGACTTCCCCAACGTGCTTCAAAAAATTGACGCCAAGGCCATGAAGGAGACGTCAACCAAAGATCGCGTTCGCAAACTTGTTGGGGGCAGAAAAAATCTCGACTACTTGAATCGCTTCTCGGCTTACCGCTGGGCGCGCGCTTTCTACCAAGAGAGCGTCAAAAGCAAAGGTTGGGAACAGGCGGAAAAGATGGCCAAGGGAACCACCTTGGACAAGGATCTCAAGCGGGCCAATAACAAGGCAAACGATCCCGAAGCGATGGACGCATTGGAAAATGAGCTCATCACGCTTCGCGACCTGGCGGATCAAGCCGGCGCAAAATTGGCCATCTTCCTCTTTCCTTACGAAAGCCAGGTTTATCTCGACACCTACGATCGGACCCCGATCGAGAGGATGGCTGAAATTTGTGAGCGAATCGATGTCCCATTTGTCAGCCTCGACAAGAAGTTTAGGGAGTGGGCTTTCCGCTCGGATCCGCCCGAACGGATGTATGTGTTCGGGGATCGTTATCATCCGTTGCCCGTCGGCTATCGAATTGTGGCTGAGAACGTGCTCGATATCGCCCGACAGATGGGCTGGCTGAAGGCCGGCTAAGATCCCCTGCCCGCCAATTGAGCGGGAGGAACCATGCTAGAAGCGCAAGCACTAAACGAACCCAGCACACTAGTAGCGAACGGCTATCTAGGAGCACTCGCCCTGTTGGCAATCTATGGATTTCACAGGCTGAGTCTGCTCAAGCGCTTCCGGTGGGGTAGCGACGCGGAGCCCACACTGTCGGAGAACGAAGCGGACTGGCCCTTCGTTACCGTTCAATTGCCGCTCTTCAATGAACGGACGGTCGCGGCGCGCTTGATCCAGGCTGCGGGGGCTATGGATTACCCAAAGGATCGCTTTGAGGTGCAGGTGCTTGACGATTCCACGGACGAGACAAGCGCAATTGTGAAGCAGGAATTGGAGCGATTGCACAAGCTGGGAGTCCAGGCGCACAGTATTCATCGAACGGATCGAACAGGCTTCAAAGCCGGCGCATTGGATCGCGGCATGGCCAAGGCCCAGGGTGACCTGGTTTGCGTCTTTGATGCAGACTTCATTCCCCCGCCCGATTTTCTGCGGCGCATGATTCCGCATTTCTCAAACAGTCGCGTTGGCATGGTTCAAGCCCGATGGGGGCACTTGAATCGCGACGAGAGCATTTTGACGCGAGCTCAATCCACTCTGCTCGACGGCCACTTCGTAATTGAGCACACCGTGCGTCACGACGACGGGTTGTTCTTCAATTTCAACGGAACGGCCGGGATTTGGCGCCGCGAAACCATCGCAGATGCCGGTGGTTGGCAACACGACACCTTGACCGAAGATCTGGATCTCTCCTACCGCGCGCAGCTCGCCGGTTGGAAGTTCGTCTACGCTCCGCTAATCGTCGCGCCCGCTGAAGTCCCCCCCGACATCATGGCCTTCAAGTCCCAGCAGCACCGCTGGGCCAAGGGCAGTGTGCAAGTGGCTCGCAAACTCCTGCCCCGCATTTTGCGCTCGAATTTCCCCTTGCCGGTCAAACTCGAAGCATTGGCGCACTTAACCGGCAACATCGGTTATCCGATCGTCTTGGCCCTGGCCGTACTCTTGCCGCTATCCATCTCAGAGCAGGAGCGCTTTGGCGGAATGGCACACTTGGTGATGTTTGTGCTTTGCACAATGTCCGTCATCCTCTTTTACGAGCGCAGTCAAAACGCAGTGGGCCGCAGTGGTCGCCAACGCCTGAAAGACATCCCCGCCGCCATGTCGCTCGGCATCGGCATGTGCGTCAGTCAAACCCGAGCCGTATTTGAAGGTTTGAAGCGCGATCCGGGGACTTTCGTGCGCACACCCAAGCGAGGTGATGCTCCGGCTCCGAGCCGCTACGCAGCAGCGTTGAAGGGTTTGCCCGGAATCGAAATCCTTTTCGCCGCCTGGTTTGCGTGGGGTCTGGTGTCCGCAGTTCAACACGGACTTTGGGGCGTCTTGCCCTTCCTCATGCTGTTCTTTTGCGGTTTCGCCTGGGTCGGCTGGCTTTCGCTGGCCCAATGGCGCACGCGCTGAGCAAACCGCACGGATTGAAGGCGTGCGGGGCAGCGGGCGCGACGAAGCGAAGGAACGCGATCCCGAAGCGGCGGATCGGTCTGCATTCTGCGTTGCACCAAGCTCCTCTTGGGCGGTCTTCATGCCAATCGACCAAAGCGAACTGGCGCAGACGCACGGAATGGGCAGAATCGACGGCGCGACCCGCATCGCTCCCAGAATTCCAGCGCCAAGAGCCCCAAGCCGAGCCCCATGACGAAGCACGAAAGCAACCCCCGCCGCGAGTTCATTAAGGGCAGCCTGACAGGTGCCGCTGCGCTGGGCGCGGTCGCCTGCGGAGGGGGAGCCAGTTCGGGAGCCGGCCCCGCCGTGGTGACCGCCAAGAAAATCCGCTGGCGGCTCGCATCCAGCTTCCCGCGTTCACTCGACACGATCTTCGGGGCTGCAGAAGTTCTGTCCGAGAGAGTTTCGGCCATGACCGGCGGAAACTTCGACATTCGCGCTTACCCCGCACCGGAGCTGTGCAAACCCCTGGAAGTCATGGATGCTGTGCAGTCCAAGGCGGTCGAAATCGGGCAGACGGGCAGCTACTACTACACGGGCAAGAATCCGGCGCTCGCGTTCGACACCAGCGTTCCCTTCGGGCTTACAGCTCGCCAGCAAAGCGCATGGTTGGAAGAGGGCGGCGGATTGGAGCGCATTCGCAAGCTCTACGCTGACTTCAACATCATCAACTTCCCCGGCGGCAACACAGGCGCGCAAATGGGCGGTTGGTTCCGCAAGCCGGTGGGCAGCATGGCCGATCTAAACGGCCTCGTCATGCGCATCCCCGGCATGGGCGCCAAGGTCATGGAGCGCTTGGGCGTCACAACCCAAAACATCGGCGGAGGCGAAATCTATCCCGCGCTCGAACGTGGCGCATTGGATGCCACCGAATGGGTCGGCCCCTACGACGATGAAAAACTCGGCTTCTACAAAGTCGCCAAAAACTACATCTACCCGGGTTGGTGGGAGCCGGGGCCGTCACTGTCGTTCTTGATCAATCAAACCGCCTGGGACAGCTTGCCCTCCGAATACCAAGCCATTCTCGACTCCGCATGTCGTCACGCCGGCTTGGCGATGCAAACGCGCTACGACGACAAAAACCCGCCGGCGCTGGAGCGCCTGCGCAAAACCGACATCGCCATTCGACCCTTCCCGGGCGATGTCATGAAAGCCGCCCGCGAAGCATCGGAAGCGATGCTGGATGAAGAAGCGGCCAACGACAGCACCTACTCAGCAATTCTCGAGCACTGGCGCAGCTTCCGAGCCTCATCCTTCAAGTGGTTCGCCACAGCGGAACTCTCCTACGCCCAATCAGAGTTCCGTTGAGCTTCGCCCAATCTGCGAAAACAATCGAAAGCGCAGTTTGTTGCTGGTACTTACCGGGCGCCCAGCAACCGGGGGAAGTTCTCCAATAATCGGTTGCTACCCATTCTCGCTTCGCAAGGTGAGTTCCTGCAGCTCAGCAGGTAGCCGCATTTCAGGTTTTTCACTCAACCATTGGATATTCAAGATCCCGCGCGGAAATGGTTGCCCCGTTTGCTGCAGGGCCACTTCACCTAAGCACAGGCTCCAACCCTCGATCCATGTGGAGAGCTCTCGCTTTTGCTCCTTCGAGCCGTGAAACTCGATATACAAGTCGATGTCGCTGCCCGGACCCGCATCGCCGCGAGCAGTGCTCCCGCCGAGGAACACGCGAGAAACTCCAAAGCGCTGAACGTCGATATGGTCAGCAAGCGATTCGGCAAACCGTTGGCGCCAGGTCCAGTGATTCGCGGCGGGCGGGGTACGCTCACCTAACAGCTCGGTGTGCTTCCACTCAAGGTATTCACCAAGCCGCGTCGCAATGCGCCGAAGTAGTTCCGCCTCTTCGGGCAGGAACGGAAGCTCCAAAGCCATTGAGCCTCTGTCTCGTTGGCTAACGGAGATTTTTCCAACCTCAACGCCCCACAGAGGAATGGCTTCCGACATCAACTCACCGCCGGAGGTGAAGCCCGGGCCAACGTAGCTACGCCCCAGGTATTCAATGCGGGCGCCGGTCTCGTCCGGGTGTTGCCACCCAGCCGGAATTTCCTCGAGAACCCGCAGAAAAGTCTTAGTGGGCATCTGTCCACGGTCAGAAACGATGGAGTCAACGGCATACAAGCAACGCAGCTCCTTAGCTCGCTCGCGCAGTGCGTGGATGTCTTTCATGGATCCAATGTCTGATTGAATTGTACGAGACAACTCCCAAATGGCCATCTGCCTGTTTTCCAAGAGATTTAGAGTGGGGGCTTATTGCCGGGTTAGCACTCCAAACACACCGCATTTGTAACTCAATGCCGTTGTTAGACCATGCGCGTTTGCACTGGCTCTACATTGCGCCATTCGCTTTTCCTGGCTCAAGAGACCGTTCTGCACAAATGCATTGCACTTGAGCCGAACATCAATCGTCGTTGCTTTCACATCTATACAAATTCGGGCACGCCTGAGGCTTGACGATGACCGGAGCAATGGATGGGCCTTAGTGCGATAGGGCAACTTCATGAGGGTGGCTGCACTGAAGTACCTAACGCGCGCATTCCATTTGATTTAATGTTGAATTGGCGGGCGGCTGTTGCGTCGGTACAAGCATTCAGGCCTCCGAATTCGAATTCTGCGGGGCCTCAAATATTTTTCCGTTTCTTTGCGTGAGCCAATTACAGCTTGCGCGTTTGGTCTTGCTGGCAACCGAGCTCGCATTTAATCCCAACCCTTCTTGCGGAGGTCGGGCTTCTTCCGCCGTCGCATCAAGTGAGAAATTAGGCGAAGACCATGATCAATTTTTGGAAGAGTAGAAGAGTAACTTTTCGTGCGGCTTCTTGCGTTGAAGCTTCATCGCAATTGAATTCAGCTGGCCGCAATTCAAGCGGACTGACAGCTGTAAACAGTGGCTTGACTGGGAAGCTGATTTGCGGTGCGCTGCTGGCTGGCGTATTAACTCAACTTGCCCATCCGGTAAGCGCGCTAGCACCTCCGAGTCCGATTCTTGTAGGCGACTATGTCGCCGCCAGCGCGGCTCCAACCAAATTTGTTCCAAACGCAAATGCCTATGATTTTGAGGGGCTACCAGGGCCGGCACAAAGCCAACCCCCCGAGTACATCAAATGGGGACCCTGGAGGGGTTATGGCAGTGCTGGGCTTGCGACCGGCGGGTCTACACAAGTGATGGGT
>JAJDES010000493.1 GCA_029259675.1 Planctomycetota bacterium | reverse complement strand
CGACGACCAGTCGACTCCGCTTGTTTCGCGCGACAGTGGCCAGAATATCGGGGTTGCGAACCAACTCCAAGCTAGCAACTTCGGTCTTCTGATCCTTCTTGCGCCACTTTCCCGAAAGCTTGCGTCGCGGGCGCCAATCGGATACTGCCGCGATCATGAAGAGAGCGTCAGAAGTGCGAAAAGCCGCGCGCGTCGCCGCCAACATATCGCGCGCGGAAACCACATCGACACGCTTGACACCGGGCGGCGTCTCCAGTGCGACAGGTCCAGCGATTAGGGTCACACGGTGTCCGGCTTGGGCCGCGCAGCGCGCCACTTCGAAACCCATGCGCCCACTGGACTCGTTGGTCAAGTAGCGCACCGGATCCACGTGTTCGCGCGTGGGACCGGCCGTAACAACGACATCCAACGCTTGCTTGACCGTGGGGCTCGAGCCTTTTTGAGCGACTCGCCTGCGCTTCAGTTGACCTTTTTTGGCCGCCTTGGTCGCAGACTTGGCGGCGACCTTGCGCTTCCCCTTCCCGGCGCCGGGACTCATGCCTTGGTCAACTCGCGCACAGCCCTCTGAATGGCATCCACTTCGGGCAGGCGACCCGCCCCCTCGTCTCCGCACGCCAAACTGCCGACCTCCGGGTCCAACAAACGCCAGCCGCGCGATCTCAGGAGGTCGAGATTCGCACGCACGGCCGGTTGGGCCAGCATATTGGGGTTCATGGCGGGGCAAATGAGCCGCGGCACATCGGGCGGCAGGGCCAAAAGCGTCGTAGCCAAAAGATTCGGCGCCAAGCCGAGCGCCAACTGCCCCACCAAATTGGCGGTTGCCGGCGCCACGATGACCAAATGGGCCCAGCGGGATAATTCGATGTGATCCATGGCTGCACTGCGTTGCTCACCGAATTCGCTCACGCAGGCGCGTTCGCCCGTCACAGCCTCGAAGAGCTGCGGGTCAATCAGTTCAGCCGCACGCGGCGTCAATACAACTCGAACGCTGTGGCCCTCTTGGGTCAACTTGCTGGCTAGGTCAACGGATTTGTGCAGCGCGGCCGAAGCCCCCGCACCCAGTAGTATTTGGCTCATTCTGAATACTCTCCCGGAACCGGATCGAGTCCGATCAATTCGCGCACAGAGGAGACGGTCTTGCTGAGCTGATCGTTGACCACGATGTGATCGTACTTGTCGCGTTCCTCGTATTCGTCGCTGGCCTTCTTGAGGCGCCGCTCGATCACCTCAGGGGGATCCGTTCCGCGGCCGACCAATCGTTGGCGCAGGGTTTCAAAATCCGGCGGCGCCACGAAGACGTAGGTGCCGGGCGTTCCGAGCCCCTTGAGCTGAAGTGCACCCTGCACATCGATTTCGACCAAGTACACGTCGCCGCTGGCCAGAGCATCCTCCATCGGTTGGCGCAGCGTGCCGTACATATTGTCGTGCACCTCGGCGTATTCGATGAACTCGCCGCGCTTGGCGCGCTCGCCGAACTCCTCGCGCGTCAAAAAGGTGTAGTCGACGCCGTCCACCTCGCCCGCGCGCGGCTTGCGAGTGGTGGCCGAGATTGAAAAGACGACCCGGGGATCGCGCAGCAGTTCGCGGCAGATGGAACTCTTGCCGCAGCCCGACGGGCCTGAAATGACCAGCATTCGACCCACCTTGTCAGGCTCACCCATAGCAGGAGTTGGAGTCACCGCTCACTCCACATTCTGCACTTGCTCGCGCAAGCGCTCGATTGAGGTCTTGAGCTCGACAACCCAGTGGGCCATCTGAGCATCGGAACACTTGGACCCGATGGTGTTGGCTTCGCGAAAAAATTCCTGGACCAAAAAGTCGAGCTGGCGACCGATCGCGCCCTTGTTCTTGTCCAGCTTGGTGTTCATTTGGGCCACATGACTTTCCAAGCGCGAAAGTTCCTCAGAAATATCCGCACGGTCGGCAATTAATGCCAATTCGCGCGCCATCTCCGCCGCCGGCGCCTCCACGCGGTCGGCCATCAGGTTTTCCACGCGGCCGATCAAGGCCTGCTGCAGCGCCTTCACGACGACCGGCATGCGCTTCGCAATGCGCGCCACCGTGCGCTCGATGACGGCCAGGTGCTTGCGCAAATCCGCCTCCATGGCGCGGCCCTCCGCCTCTCGCATTTCCATCAAATTCGATGCGGCAAGCTCGACGGTCTTAAGCACGCGCGAAATCATGCGCGCCGAGGGTGTGCTGCTACCCCGGGAACCGATAACACCCGGCAAAGCCAAGTAATCGCGCAACGTGGGCTGTTCCTTGAGACCCATTTCCTTGCTCAATTGCTCGAGCAACTTTCGGTAGCGCTTGGCCAACTCCAAATCCAAATCAACGGCGGAAGAGGTGTCACTTTGAACGGTGACTGAAATCGAAACCGAACCGCGATCGAGGTGCTTGCGCAGAATGGCTTCCAGCTTCGGTTCCAGGGCCACATAGTCCTGCGGCAACCTCGACTTGATCTGCAAATGCCGATGGTTGACGGTGCGCACTTCAACCTGGACAGCAATTCCATTGCCGTCGCTGGATCCCGATCCGAATCCGGTCATCGAGCGCAGCAAGCGATCAAGCCTCCGCCGCTGCTGTGCGGCTTCCAGGTTTGACGGCCTTTTCGCCAGCGGCGCAAAGCGGACATTCACCCGGCTCCCACATCTGCACATCAACGTCGCAGAGGGCAATCAAAGGCAAGCCCAAGTCCTTGTAGGGATTGCCGCCGGTGCGGTTGACGATGGCTCCCACGCCCACGAATTCGACACCCGTCGATTTGAGCGCGGCCATGGCTTCGCGCGCGGATCCCCCGGTGGTCAAAACGTCTTCGACCATCAACACGCGCGCACCGCGCTCGAGCCGAAAGCCGCGCCGCAGCGTCATTTCGCCGTTGAATCGCTCCGTGAAAAGTGACGGGCAACCAAACGCGCTAGCCACGGCATAGGACCACACAACGGCCCCCATGGCCGGGCCGACGACGGCATCCAGTGCCGGACCCCCGTTGAATTCTTCGGCCCGATCGGCGAGGGCTTGCGCCAAGGCGGCCGCGCGCTGGGGAAACTGCAAAACCCGCGCGCATTGAAAGTAGCGGTCGCTGTGATTGCCCGACGACAGCTCGAAGTGCCCCTCGAGCAAAGCTTCGCTCGCGCGCAAGTGATCGATGACTTGCTCTTGATTCATAGCTCTGGATCAGGCGCAGAATAAATGGGGCGCGAAGCGTGCGCTCGTGTATCGCCGCCGCAAACCCGGGCGCGGAAGGTGCGTCCCAATGGAGTGCGTGGGGTCTGGTTCCCAAGCACTGCTCTCGAAAACTTTACGGTCTGTAACCCTAATTTCCCTCGTCGCCGCCTTCGGCGGGAGCTCCCGCTCCCGGCTCGATCGGTGCGGAGATACCGGGTTCGGAATCCAACAGCGACGTCTCGCTATTTTCGCGGTTGAGGACGTGAATCAAAACCGCGCTGCACAGAAATACGCCGGCGGTCCAGGCCGTGAAGCGATTGATGCCGCTGGCTCCGACCCCAAAGGCCTGCTGGCCTTGCTCACCAAGCGCGGAACCGAAGCCGCCGCCCTTGCCCTCTTGGAGCAAAATCACAACAACCAGCGTGATCGCCGAGAAGATGAAGAGGATGTAGAAGAGACTGATAATCATGACCGGGGTGCAGGCTTGGAAGCGACTCGTCTTGGGGGCCGTCCGATTGCGGGAGGCCGAGGGCCGACGTTGGGCCGGCACTGGGCCGGCAGTTGAAGCGAGCGGCCGGAATCGCCGAACCCGCTCAAAGGGGCCGGGAGTCTAACTCCTAGCGGGCCGCAATATGTAGTGAGTCCGTGAGGAGAAGTCTCGAAAAGTAACCGAAAGAGCCCCACGGACTCAATCAATCGTCAGCGGGGCTCGCGCCTGAAGCGGGTGATGGACTGGGCTCAGCCGCCGAAATCGACGATGGAGGCAAAGGAATCGGCCTTCAGCGAGGCACCGCCGACCAGGGCTCCGTCAACTCCGTCAACGCTCATCAGCTCGGCCACGTTGGCGGGCTTGACGCTGCCGCCGTACTGAATGCGGGTGGTTTCCGCCACTGCAGCCCCGTAAAGCCCCTCCAGCACACCGCGCAGGTAGGTGTGGACGTCCCCAGCTTGCTCTGGGGTGGCGTTCAAACCGGTGCCAATGGCCCAAACAGGCTCGTAGGCGATCGTGACTCGGCGGCTCTGGGCCTCGCTCAAACCGGTCATGCCCGCCGTCATGTGGCGTTTCACAACGGCTTCCGTCTTGTTGGCTTCGCGCTCCTCCAGGGTCTCGCCAACGCACAACACGACATCCAGGTCGTGTTCGAGCGCCAGGTGCACCTTGCGATTGATGTCTGCGTCGGTTTCGCCGTAGACGTGGCGCCGCTCGGAGTGCCCCAAGATGACGAAGTCGCAGCCGATGTCGCGCAGCATGACCGGTGAGACTTCTCCGGTGAATGCTCCCGATGCTTCCGCACAGGCGTTTTGAGCTCCGACGCGAATCGGAGATCCCTTGAGCAGCTCAATCACGTCGCGCAGGTAAACAAAGGCGGGGGCCACGGCCACTTCCACGTCCTCGCGCTGCCCGACGTGCTCGCGCAGGGCTCCGGCCAGCTCAAGAGCGCCGGCTCGGTCGAGGTTCATTTTCCAGTTACCTGCCATGTAGGGCTTGCGCACGATGATTTTCTCCTAGCGAGTGGGGTTTTGGTTGTGAATGGCAATCGCGAGGCTCGCAGTCCCCGGAGGAAGAGCGAACAGCCCAGGCTCGATTGGCCCGGATGGGCGATCGCGTGATTGGATAGGCAGGTGGCGAGTACGAAGCCCGATCGCCACGGGCACAGCTTCAATCCACCTTCAAGCTCGAAGTGGACTTTCGGGCACCCCCGCCAGCAGTCGAATCCGAACGGGGCGCGACCTCGGCCTGTGAAAGGCGCCGACCGTCGAGCTTCAAGATGGCGCGCGCGTCGGCGGAGATGCGCTCGAATTCTTCGAAACTCACCGCTTGGGCTCCGTCGGAATGGACTTCGCCCGGATCCGGGTGAACTTCAATGATCAGGCCGTCGGCACCGGCGGCCATGCTGGCCCGCGCCAGAGCTCGCACCAGGTCGCGACGGCCGGCGGCGTGGGAAGGATCGGCCAGCACCGGCAGATGTGTCACGCGCTTGAGATGCGCAATGGCTCCCACGTCGAGCAAGTTACGGGTCACCTTGTCGAAGCTGCGCACACCGCGCTCGCACAATAGGACTCGCTCATTGCCGCCCATCAGCACGTATTCGGCAGCCAGCAGAAATTCGCGCACGGTGGCCGACATGCCGCGCTTGAGCAACACGGGCTTGTTCGATTTTCCAAGCTCTGTCAGCAGCGCCGCGTTGGCCATGCTGCGCGAGCCGACTTGAAAGATGTCCGTGACGGCGCCGACAGCATCCACATCGCGCGGATCGAGCACCTCGGTGACGATCGGCAAGCCGGTCTTCGCACGCGCTTCGGCCAACATCGCGAGTCCCTCTTCGCCCAAACCTCGGAACGAATAGGGTGACGTGCGCGGCTTGTAGGCGCCGCCGCGCAGCACGCAGGCACCCGCCGCCTTGACGCGCTCTGCAATGGATTGCAGTCGATCGGCCCGCTCAACCGCGCAGGGCCCTGCGATCAAACCGGCCCACTCGCCGCCAAAGCGCGCTCCTGCGACCTCTACAACGAGATCGGGTCCGCCGACCGGGCGCATATTCAGCTCGCGCGCTTGGCCGTTGTCCACGACGGACAGGATTCCCGTCAGGTCCTCAAAAAGCGATCGGTGGGACGGCGCGCCTCCGCCGGTGAGCTCGAGCAGTTCCTTGGAGCCGGCTCGGAACTGATACGAATACCCCAACTCCTTGCAGAGGCGGAAGATGGAATCTCGCTCGGATTCCGTGAGGGGGTCGCGTAGGCGCAGCAACATGGGCTTTTTCAGCACTTGAAGGACCATCGGCCCAGCGCTGGACTCGGGAGTATAGGGAGGCCCACTTCAAGGCGTCAACGCGGGCAAAGCGGCTTGGAGAATGCTTTGGGCTTCGCAGCTCTCATCAACTCATTCGCACGACACGCTGATTTGGAGGCCCAAGAGATTTGGGCCGGCGGCCCCCAAAATGAGCCCCCAAAATAAACCCCTGCGGAGCCTGTGGGCGACGCCTGTGGAGAGGACTTGGGGAAGATCGGCTTCCGCGTCGATACCCTTGCCCCTATGTCCGTCCTCGATGCCCTACTCAAACTAGAACCGCTGGAGCGAATTCCGCGCAGCGGATGGATCCAGGCCGGGCAAAAAAATCCCGAATCCGTGGCCGCCCACTCCCTGGGAACAGCATTCCTGGCCCTGGCCCTGGGTCCGCGCATTGAGCCCGGCCTGGATGTGGATCGGGCCGTTTCCCTGGCCTGCGTGCACGACAGCACCGAGGCGCTGCTGATGGACATTCCCCGCAGCGGCTCGAGGTTGCTGCCCAAGGGCGCCAAACGCGCTGCGGAAGCGGCCGCCGCACTGGAACTGCTCGCCCCGCTTTCCGATTTGGCCTTGGAGCGCCAAAGGGAGTTTGTGCTCGGCGACACTCGGGAGGCGCGCTTCGCCAAACTATGTGATCAGCTGCACATGGGCGTGGTTTGGATTGCTTACCTTCAAAGCGGCGCGCGCAATCTGGTCGAATTCAGGGCCAGCATCGCGGCCATCGACACTTCGGAGTTCGCTCCCTGTGCGCAACTGCAAGCGGAAATTTTGAGCCGCGGCGACAGCTTGCTGCAGTCAGAGGGCGGGCGAGCCTAGGATGAAGGCCCCTTGACCAAACAGCCCGCCAATCCGCGCCTCGGGCGCCTAAAGCTGCCGCCCCTGCGCGTGCTGTTTCCCGCGTTGGTGTTCGGAACCATCCTGGGCGCCTTCCTTTGGAGCGCCTTCGCGCAAGTCGAAGATCCGCTGCCGCCCTATGCCACGGATTTTGGAGACGACCAGCCCGCGATCGAACTCGAACTGGGACAAGAAACCCTGTCGGGTCAAGTGCTCGACACCAACGGGCAGCCCGCGCCGGATGTTTTGGTTGAACTCTTGCAAGGCGATCGCCCCCATTGGGACAACACAGATGAATTGGGTCGCTTTGAACTGAGCGGGTTGTTCGCGGGCGTAGGGGAAGTGCTCGTGAGTGCCGTCGGAAGACCGCACATGAAACAGCGCGTGACGATCCCGGCCGGGGACCTGGTTTGGAACTTGCCCCCTCTGCACGAAGCGATTGAATTCTTGCCCCAAATGCTCGCGCTCGAGCTGTTCGGGCAGTTCCGCTCAGATGAAGAGGATTTGAGCGGCTTCGAGCTCGTGCTTGACCCCATGCCCGGCCAGGATTTGATGTCGGGTTTGACTTCCGAGCGCCTGGAGCTGGACGAAGACGGAAACTTCCATAGTCGTGATCTGATCCAAGGCAGCTACATCGCTTATGTGCTGCCGCCCTGGGCCGTAGGTGGATCCTGGCCGCGACTGGCGCAGGCAGAATGGAAACACACCACGCGCCAAGGTGGAGGCTCCGGGCCATTGATCCTCACGGCGAAGGACGCCGTCTTGGAGGTCAAACTCTCGGATTCGAGCGGAGAAGCTGTCGAGGGCGCCCTGGTGCTGCTGCGCGACCGGACCGACCCCAATCGCATTTGGCCGCCCGCGATCGGCACGCCGGAGGGCCTGTACATCACCCGGCACTTGCCCGCGGGCCAATACACCCTGCAAGTCGTTGCCTCGGAATTCGACATTTTGCGTGAACTGACGCTCGAGGCCGATACGACCACTCAGCTTGCGATTCAACTGGATTCGGACTGAGCTTCCGCGTACCTGCCATCGACAGGCGGCGCTTATCGCTATCCTGTGGGGCGACCATGGGAGCTCAAAACGACACGCGCATTCTCTACCTCGACAACGCCGCAACGACGCCGATCGCGGCCGAAGTCCGCGAGGCCATGCTGCCTTTCTTGGATACCGAGTTCGGCAACCCCTCGACCCGCTACCCCCTCGGCGTGCGCGCGGCCCGGGCCATTGATTCCGCTCGCTCTTCCCTGGCGCGCATTGTGGATGTGCGCTCCGAACAAGTGACGTTCTGCGCCGGTGGCACCGAAGCCAACAACCTGGGCGTGATCGGACAAGCGCGCGCACGCGCCGGCCGCGGCAAGCACATTTTGGTCGGTCCGACGGAACACCCGTGCGTGCGCGCCTCAGCCTTGAGCTTGGTGCGCGAGGGCTTCGAAGTCGAGTTCGCCAAACTCGACGAGGGTGGTCATTTGGACCTCGATGACTATGTCCGGCGCATGCGCGCGGACACGGTGCTCGTGGCTCAAATGCTGGTAAACAATGAATTCGGCAGCATCTACCCCGTGCGCAAATTGGCGGCGCTCGTGCGTCAACACGCTCCCCAAGCCGCTTTGCATGTGGACGCCGTGCAGGCCGCCGGGAAGCTCGAATTGGACTTTCCCGACCTCGGCGCGGACAGCATCGCAATCTCAGCCCACAAGTTGCACGGGCCCAAGGGCGCCGGCGCACTCATCTGCGACTTGTCGGCTCCCGTCGAGCCGATTCTTTTCGGGGGCGGGCAGGAATCGGGTCGGCGGTCGGGCACGGAAAACGTAGCCGGTTTGGTCGGCTTCGGCGCGGCGCTCGAACTGGCCGACGCGAACCTCACCTCGACCTGGAAGCATTTGGTTCAATTGCGCGAAGCCTTCAACTCAGGTCTCGAGTCCACGCCGAATTGCAGTTTGATTGAGGCGGGCACCAAGGACGGAATTTTGCCCAGCATCGCCACCATCTTGATCGAAGGTATCCCGGCCGAAGTCGTGCTGCATCACCTCGAAGCGCGCGGCGTCATGGTCAGCGCCGGAAGCGCTTGCCAAACCCAAAAGAGTGACATCAGTCCGGCTCTATTCGCCTTGGGCTTTACGGCTGAGCAAGCGCGCAGCGTGCTGCGCTTTTCGTTTTCGGGCAGTACGAGCCTTGACGATGTAAATGCAGCCGTTGCTCACCTCGCCCATGTGCGCGAGCAATTGGGAGCGCACCTGTCGTGAACACATCGGTCCGCTCAGCAGAACTCTTATTGGTGCGCTACGGCGAATTATCGCTCAAGGGCGGCAATCGGCCCTACTTCGAACGCGCACTTGTGCGGAACATCAAAGCCGCCTGCAGAGATTTATCGGAAGTAAAGGTAGAGCGCATTTGGGGTCGCATGGCGGTCACTCCCGAGCGTCGCCTGGAGCGCGTTGCAAGGCGCCTTCAAGACGTGTTTGGAATTGCGTCCATTTCGACCGTACGCGGCACGGAACCGACTCTCGAGGCCATCACCAAGCTGTCCGCAGAGGTCTTAGCTGCCGCCCTGGAGAAGTTTCCAAGCGACGGGCAAGTCCGCGTTCGATTGCGCTCCCGTCGCGCGGACAAGCGCTTCCCATTGAACTCAACGCAAATCAGTCAAACGGTTGCCGAAGCCATCTTGCCCGCCCATGGCGAACGCTTGAAGGTGAATCTAAAGCAAGCCGACATCACGCTTGAGCTTGACGTCCGCAGGGAACGGGCCTTTGTCTTTGCCGATCGTTTGCCCGGTCTCGGCGGCCTGCCCGTTGGAACTTTAGGCTTGGGGCTATGCCTGCTCTCGGGCGGAATTGACAGTCCCGTGGCGGCATGGTTGAGCATGAAACGCGGTTGCGCGATGGACTTCGTCTCATTCCATTCACACCCGTTCATCGGCGAAGGCTCCAAACGCAAGATTGAGCAGCTCGTCTCACGCTTGGCGCGCTACCAAGCCAAGAGCCGACTTTACAGCGTACCCTTCGCGGAAATCCAAACGGCCATTCGCGATAACGCGCCGAGCTCCTACCGCACCGTGCTCTATCGCCGAGCCATGCAGCGCATCGCATCGCGCATCGCCGGCTTGGTGCGCGCCAAGGCCTTGATCACGGGCGAGAGCTTGGGGCAAGTCGCCAGCCAGACCATGGAGAACATGACCTGCATCGAAGATGCCTCCAGCTTGCCGGTCTTTCGCCCCCTCTTGACCTTCGACAAGAACGAAACGATCGATATAGCGAAGCGCATCGGTACCTTCGACATCTCGAATATCCCCGAGCCCGATTGTTGCACCGTGTTCATGCCGCCCAAGCCGATCATCCACGGCAAAGTCGAGATTTGCCGCGACGCGGAGCAAGGCTTTGATCTGGACGGCTTGATCGACGCGGCGTTGGAGGGAGCCGAACGCTCGCAAATCGCACCCGCATGGTAGCTCCATTGCGCCGCTGCGCCGGCCCTTGCGAGCCTGGAATTCAGCGCGGCCTATTCGAGCGTGAGCGCATTCAACTCGAACTGCGAAGAGAGCGCGCCCGGCAACAGGTGGACGCGCGGCTCTCTGGCCAAGTTCAAACCGGTTGCTGAAATGTTCGGCGGCAAGCCGCCGGGGTTGCTGCAGGTGATCCGAAATACGACTCTCGAATTGCGCTCGAACATGCGCACGCGCAGGACACTTTTCGGAAGCTCGCCATTGGGGTTGGGTTCCGCTTCCAGGCCGCCCCAAATGCCTCCCGGCCCGCAAAGTAAGAGGTGTTCCACCAGCCAATTCACAAGCACTTGAAAGAGCGTGCGCGAATCGCATTGCGCAGCTATCGATTGGGCAACCGGATGCGAGCTGACGCTCACCTCGCGCGCCATGGCCAAGGGTTTCACGAGCAACAGGGCCTGATCCAGACTGCGCACGGCATCCGCGCCGCGCTCCCCAAGGGAGGAGCAGGAGGCGAATTCGGCCATTCGCTGCAGCTGCGAATCCAGATCGCGTGCCTGCTCAGCAATCAGGTGCAGATTTTCGCTGCGCTTGGGATCCCGCTCGCTGCCCGCCAACAAATCGCTCATTCCGTGCAAGACCAAGATCGAATTCTTGAGCTTGTGCAAGACATGGGGCATCAATTCAAAGAGGGCGCGCATGCGCCGATCCTTTTCCGGATCGGATTCTTGGGTGACCGGCGCTCCTTCGGGATTGAATTTCTGGGTCGAGGACGCTCCGCTCAAGGTTTCCGGGAGATCAGAATTTGACGGGGTGCGGGCATCCATGACACCTTTACTAAGGGAGGAGATCGGAACTAGCAAGCGATGGGGCACCCGCGCAGCAGTCTCTCGAACAGACAAGGCTCGCGTGGGGAGCTTCCTGCGCTAGTGTTGACGCGGGCATGAATCGCACCACCTTACTTTTGCTCGCCCTGGCGACCTTGCTCGTCCACTGCGTAGCCATCCATTCGACCCTCTACGGGTCCTTCGCCGACCCCTACGACGTGGCGCATGTGGCTTTCCGCATCGCGCGCAACTGGGTTCGGCTGGGCACGAGTGCCCTGGGCGACGACGACCTCTCGTTCGATTCCTACCCCTCCCCCCTCTGGATCCTGATCTGCGCGATCCCCGAGCGACTCTATCGCGACCCCCTGGCCTTTTCCCAGGGCGCGGGCATCCTCTTCGGCCTAGCTTCCGTCTTCCTGCTTTCGCGCTTCAGCCGCGATCGATTGGCCGGTGTCATTGCTCCGCTCTTGCTCGTCTTCAGCGGGTGTTTCGCCGCCGCCGCCCCCAGCGGAACCGAAGCCACTTTGATTGCATTCCTGGCCACCAGCGCCTTCCTCAGCTTCGAACGCAGGCGGCCGGTCGGCCTGGCCCTTGCGACCTCACTGCTGGTGGGTGCGCGAACCGACGGCGCACTCTTCGTTGTGGCCCTATTGGCCTTGGAATTCGCCGGCCACCTGCGCTCGCGCCGCCAAGTCGTTCACGGCGGCAAACATGCGCAACGACGCCCGCTTTTCCTGAGCTTCTTGCCGGCGCTTGCAGTGGGCCTGACGATCTCCCTCCTGCGCCATGGGCGCAGCGGCCATTGGCTATCTCCATCCGCCGCGGGCTTGCTGGAAATGGATCCGGAGCGTTTGAAGCTCGGTGCTCATTACCTCGCTAACTTCTTCCTGAAGAGCGGCAGCGCGATTTTGATTCTCTTCCCACTCAAGCATCTGCTGACGCGAAAATTGCGCGGAGGAGCTAGGCGCGCACTGGCCATGTCCATGGTTTGGTTTGCGTACGTGGCGTGGACCGGTGGGAGCGAACTCCCCTTCTGGATGGCGCTGACCCCAATTCTGCCTGTGTTCTTCGTTGCGGTCCAAGAGGGCATGACGATCAGCATGGACGG
>JAJDES010000492.1 GCA_029259675.1 Planctomycetota bacterium | reverse complement strand
GGTACCGATGCCGCAGCGGTCGGATTCGGAAAGCACGAGCCTGCGAACGCGCACGTGCTCGAGCACCTTCGTCCAATCACCTTTGTTGCTCTCCATCAACTGGTGAAAGTAGAAGCGACTGACGGGGTCCAATTCGCCGCGCACACTCAGCTTGTAGCACGCATCCCAATTCGAATTCAGGGAATCGTTCAGCGCCTCGCGCGCTCCCTCGGGAATCAAGAGCAACGGATCCTGATTCATGGGGCTATCGATGCGTTCCCCATCAATCTCCCACGAGAAGGTGTAGAGCGCGCCGGCGGAACTGCGCGAGTAGCGCTCCAAGCCGCGCTTCAACAGGCGAGCAATCGTACTTTTTGAGGAGCCCACGGGACCGTGCAACAGAATAATGCGACGCTCGGGTCCCAAGCCGCGCGCTCCCGCACGGATCGTTTGCACCAGTTGATCCAAGGGATCGTCCAAGCCGAACACGCCGTCGCGACCACCGTCAAAGGGATCGTTGAACAAGCTCCAGCGCCGCGGCCCGCCCGGCCGCTCGGGCACGCTTTCGCCATAGGACTCGATCATGTCGATCAAGCGCTGCCAGGCATTGCGCGCAACGGCGGGATTGCTTTCGACGATGTCTAGGTAGTCGTGGAATGAACCTTCCCATTCAAGTGAAGGGTTGTGCTCATGTTCGACTTCGCCCTGCAGTTGGGAGAACAGGCTGCGATTCGTATTACTCATATCCGGCGAATCTTTGGGGGAAAACGCGCTCTGGGGCCGCTGGTGTATTCAATTTGTCGGACGGATCTGGCTCAGACTGGAGCTGACCCCGCAGTCGCGATTAGGGTTTTGAGTTGTCAGTGCAGAAAGGATTGCCCCCCACCTCCTCATAGGCCTTGCAGGGGCGGCTGCAGGACCTGTCGTTTGGAAATTTGGGCCCAATGGGCCCTAAGCGACCCATTCTGAGCGCTCTTGAAAGCGGGAATGGCGATCTGACCGAATCGCCCCGAATAGACTCGAAGCGCCTCGCATTCGCCGCCAACCCATCGGAATGCTCGGTCTGGCGCCGCGCTTGCTCGGGTGTGGATTCCGTACGGGCAACTGCTTGCTATGCTCACGCGATGCACCGCACTCAAGCCAAGAGCACCGCGTCATCGACCGCAGTTCAGCTCTGCCTGCGATGGTCCGCTCGCTTTCGCAGACGACTTAGCTCGACTTCCCTGGCCATCCTCGGCCTGTGCCTATTCTCGTGCGCCGCCTGTGATGCCGGAGCGGAAGCCCAAGCCCCGACAGTCAACTTCAACCGCGAAAGAGCCTGGTCGGACCTCGAGCGAATTGTGGGCATGGGACCACGGCCATCGGGCACCCCGGCCCTCGACGAACTTCGAAGCTTCCTCTCCAAGCAGCTCACCGAGGCCGGCTTGACGCCCATCATCGAGAGCTTTGAAGAGAACACCCCGATCGGCCCCCTGGCCTTTGCGAATCTATACGCCGATCTCACAAGTCAGGGCACGGGGACAGCCAAGCCACCCATGGTCATCTTGGCCACGCATATGGACACGAAACGACTCGGCAAGGATTTCGTCGGTGCCAATGACGGCGGTTCAGGAACGGCCACCTTGCTCGAACTCGCTCGAATTCTGGCTTCCGAAAGCAAACCGCGACCGGTCACCTATCGCTTCCTTTTCCTCGATGGCGAAGAGTCCCAGCGCGAGCAATGGATCGACCCCGACAATCGCTACGGCTCGCGCTATCACGCAACTGCGCTACGGGCCAGGGGCCAGCACCGCCAAGTTGGAGCCTTAGTCCTGCTCGATCTCGTCGGCGATCGCAACTTGCGCTTTTTTACAGAGAGCAATTCCGATCGCGACCTCCTGAACATTTTCTTTGAAGCCGCTCGCAAAAACGGACTGGGAGCGCACGTCGGCGGACCGCGTGGCGAGATCCTCGACGATCACCTGTCGTTCATGGCGGTCGACATCCCCTGCGTCGATTTGATTGATTTCGACTACGGGCCCAACAACAGCTATTGGCACGGTGAAGATGTGCTCGAACACTGCGCTCCTGCAAGCCTTGAGATCACCGGCAAAATAGTGCTCTTCGGCCTGCCGGAGTTGGAGCGTTGGGTCCTGGCCCGCCGCTGAAGACTCGCATTTTTTTTGGCGCGGATGGCGCTTGCTTCGAATGGGAGCCCCGAATCCGACCCGCTTTCAATCGCGCCTACAGCAAGCTCTTCACTAGCGGCTCTATGGAACCGGCAAGATAACGTTGCCCATCCATATTCAAGTGGTGGTCTGTGAACCAGTACAGGGGATCTTCCATGGACCGGAATGCGGGCCTTAGATCGATGCAGGCCATATTGCTTTGCGACAGGAAGTCCAACCACGCGTCGGCAATCCGGTCACTGACATCCACCGCTGCGCCTTCGAGACCCATGCTGGCCAAAACGCGCTCCATTTCCTCGCCGTAGAACTGGGGCTGTGTTGCAAAAGGCGGCGGCAAGTAAACGAATAGAAGTTTGGATCCGCCGGCATCCGCCAAACGCTGCATCTCCACGCTGATCGAGCAGGCCGCATCGATAGCGAGCTCAACGTCATCTGGATTGTCCAAGAAGTAGGCCACTTGCCCTAATTCCTGGGGAATGGCACCGCGCAGATCGCCACCGTTCTTCGTCAAGCCCTGCAGTTTGAATGTGCGCTTGTTCGGAGGAGGCATTTTCTCGAAGTAGCGCAGCAGGCTGAGGTTCTTGTAGAAGTCGTTCCCCCCGTAGGCAGCTACAACCCAAAGGTCGGGCTTTAGGTGTGAGAAACGTTCCAACACACCGAGGTAATTGTAGAAGTTGTACGCCCCCGTGCCCGTGTTCAACACTTCAACGACGGCATCGGGGCGCTCCAGCGCAAGTGATCGCTCAAGCACATTCGGAAAGGACATGGCGTTCGGGCACAGCCCATCCGTGTGTGAATCGCCGGCCACGACGATGCGGACGTCCGGCTGAACATCGAGAATTTCATTGTCCTCGCGCAGCCCCTCCGTATTGGTTTGAACGCGCCAACCACCTTCGGAATACTCCGCGAAGACCTGCTTGCGGTCCACATTCCCCGGATGCCTCACGTAGACGAAGGGGTCAAAGACGCAGCGGGTTTTCAGTGCAGGAAAGAACAGCGCCGCCGTTTCCTCATCCAACGGTTCGCGCACAAGCATTCGCGGCCAAGTCCCTTGCGCCGTCGCAAGCGGCGAATGATCCGCTCCTTGGTCGCGCTGTTCCAGTACCGCAGCCATCTCCTCGCTGTTGTCAATCACATTGACTGAAGGCCGAGATGGTTTCTCGCTCAGCAAGCCCCATGCGATCAAGAGCAGTAGTCCGATGCAAATCAGAACCGAGAGCGCACGAAAAAAATGAAGTTTGGAGGCGGACATGGTGCGACGGAAGCTCCGCATCGCAGGCGCGGATTACGGCGATTGCAAGGGTGGCAACAACCGCTCGGAAACAAGTCTAAAACGACGCTACAATGAGATCGGTACATGTTGCATCAGGCTCCTTGAACAATCAATTGCGCGCACTCCGGCTCGCAAGACTCAATCTGAATCCGACTTGCTGCTCCCGATCGGACAAGCATTGGAGACTTGCTTCACATGGCTGCAGGCGCCAAAGGGTCCTGCGCTCGGTTGCACTCCGGCTATTTCATCAGCCGAATCGCTCTCTCAACGGATCGGGGCAAGACCCTCATTTGCGGGCCACCTGGCCCCGCTTCCGTTGTCATGCAACCCGCCAAGCAACGACTTGCTATGAATCCAGCAAGGGCCGTGGGACCCAGTAATCACAGCAAGCTCTCCACAATCGGCTTCAGGAGTTCGGCGATCTTGCGCTGACCGGCAACATTTAGGTGGTGATCTGTGTACCAATACAAGGGCTGCTCTTCGGCGCCGAAGTGGGGTCGCAGGTCAAGGTGCTCAATTTCGTTGCGCTTGAGAAATTCCAACCACCGATCTGCGATTTCATCGCTGACACTTACCGGTTGCCCTTTTAGGCCAAGGTCCACCAACACGGGATTCATTCCCTCTCCGTAAAAATTGGGCTGGCCGGCTAGTGGCGGCGGAAGATAGACCACAACCAGTTCCGCTCCAACTTCGGCACTTAAGCGCTTTATCTCAGAGGTAATCGAACACGCGATATCAATCGCAAGCTCCACATCTTGCGGATTATCGATGAAATAGACGACTTGCCCCAACTCCTGTGGGATGACCCCCGGCGCCTTCTTCGTGCTGGCTGCCGCAAGCTTGAAATCGTAAGTCAGCGCTTGCGGCGGAGGCATTCGCTCAAAAAAGCGTAACAAACTCAAATTCTTGTAGAAGTCATTGCCGCCATAGACGGCCACCACAAACACATCGGGTTTTAGGTGCCGAAAGCGTTCAAGCACTCCCAAGTAATTGTAGAAATTGAACGAGCCCATTCCGGCGTTCAAAACCTCTACAGTCGCCGGGGATTGTTCACGGGCGAGCATGGCTTCCAAAACATTGGGGAACGAGTTCGAATTCGCGCAAACACCTTCCGTGTGTGAATCGCCCGTAACCAAAATGCGCACGTCAGGTTGATACCCGAGAATATCTTGATCTTCACGCAACCCGGCGCTGTTCGTAACCAGGCGCCAAACCCCATCTTCGCTTTCCGGAAAAGGCACTTCGGCATTTAGGTTGGCCTCTCGCCTAACGTAGGAAAATGGATCAAAAACGTGATTGTTGCGCAGCCCGGGATAAAAAAGTTGCGCAGCTTGCACGTCGAGGGCCTCACGCTGCAGAGGGCGCGGCCAGACCTTCGGTTCCGCTCCCCCGGGCACTCCACCGGCCTCTACTTGACGTTGGATCAGAACGCCCTCGAACTCCGAGCTTTGATCCACCACCTCGATAAACGCGGGCGGCGGTGATTCTCGCCATAGGCCCCATCCGATCAGGACGATCAAGGCAGCGCTGACCAGGAGCGAAATGTTTCGAACGGATCGTGATGATGGAGTCGGCATGGGCCACAAAGCTGCTAATCGCTACCGCAATGATACAGCACCCCGAATCCCTAGACTGAAACCCAATCACCGGCGCACAAGTAAATCCAAGCGGCGCGCCTTGGCAGAAGCTCGGATCTCTAAGCGGGGGCCGATTGCCCCCCACTCCTTTGCGGACTTAGGATCCGCTTTCGATCAGAGTAATTTCAAAGCCGAAGGTCGCTGCGCGGGGTGCGCGCAATTCGATCCTTGCTTGCTCCGCTTCAGCTCCGCGCACGACTAGACGGAGATTCCTGCGTACGCCCGCGGGCAGCGCGCCAATGCGCACGTCCCCATTCAGTTGATGATGCAATGCATATTCGACCGAGGGCTCCAGGCCCCCGGCGGCATAAAGCAGATCCACTTGGGAAATGCTCGCCGTAAGACCCCGCGCTCCGGTGCGAGCGACTCCCAGCGGGCCCGGATTCCAAATGCTCAGGTCCAATTGCCAGAGATCTTCACCCAAACGCACTACATTGTTCTTCATCACGCGGATGCGCGGCAAGGCTTGCAACAGCCGCGCACTCCAACGCGCGCTTTGGAGCCAGGGCGTCGCTTGCGCGGCGATTTCAGTCTTCGTTCGTTGGGGCTCGATCTCGACGGAAACGCAAACGAGGCCCAACTCGAGCACACACCAATCGATCAAGCTTCCAGGTGAAGCCAAATTCGGCCAACCAGCTGCAAGGCTGCCGGCATCGTCGCTCCACAGATCCAACAGAGCGCGGCCGGCCTTTGCATCCGCACTGGAGAGCATGAACTCTTTGGGCAGTGCCGGCTTTGCTTTAGAAGACGACAACTCGCTCGGACTGCTCAACACCGCTACCGCCGACAGCATTGGGTTGAGGTCAAGGAATTCCACAACAGCCAAGCTTTCGGGGCTGGATAATGGATAGGGCCCGGATCCGGGCCGAATGGATTCCGGTTGCCAGCGCGCGGGAAAACTCTGATTGAATTGGAGCTTGCCGCCATGGGTCTCGTCGCCCGCGACGCGATCGGGATTCAACTGTGGTGCCAACAGTAGCGTGCGCTCACTCAGCAACGACTCCAAATCGAACTCATTCGACGCGAGCATTTGCCGCAAACAGCCGAGCACGGGATTCGATGCGTTCGAAGCGGGGCTCTCGGCCCAATGGGCCAACATCAGCGCGGGCCGCTCATTGGGGTCTAAGAAACCGGGCGCGGCGGCCACGATGACCCACAGCGGGCGACCTCCGGCGCTCTCGCCAATGACCGCTGCGCGCAGCAAACCCGGATGCAAGGCCACCAGTTCAGCAACTTCCATGGAGAGTCCGTTGGGGTCCTCCGGAAGCTCTTTGGGTATTTGCAAACCGGCCAAGGGAAGCTCGAGCTCCTTGGCGGGCTCTTCAGCCTCCTCCTCCTGCCCCGTCGCCCCAGTTGATTCTGTCGCTTCACGTTGGGTCTCGTCCTGCGCATGCGCCGCTGATGCAAATAGCACAAACACACAAACAGCCGCCCCCAAGACCGAACGAATTAGCGCAACAATCACGGTCGCACCTCCAATTCCACAGGTGCGATCCACGCGCCTTTCGCTCGCAAAATCGCGGGTTCAGCACGCGGCAGGGTCACGACCCAAGTAGATCGTTCGCTGGTCGCGCCGCCCGGGATTTGCCCGATGCGGACCTTCATGGATCCAACTAGGAGCTTCGCGCCCGGAGGCAATTCCAACTCGAGTTCCACTTCTGCTGACTTGGAGAAGCCCGTGGGCAATAGGCCGGGGTTGATCAGTTCCACGCTGAAGGAGCACAGTTCGCCGTCGCGGCGTTGCTCCACCAGGATGAGTTCCAAACGCGGAAGTGCGGCGGCAAGCTCAACTGCAAAGTCCGGCAGCCCCTGGAGCGCCAGGCTCAATTCCGCCGGGGGCGGATTCAGACAGGTTTGGGGCTCCCAGCCTCCGACCAAAGTCGTGACTCCATTGTCCAATTGAACGGGGTACCAATCCACGAAGCCGCGCCCGCCATGCACATCATCGAGCCAATGGATCCAGCGCTGGTCGCCCCAATGCGGAGGCATGCTTGCCGTGAGCTGCGGAGTGCGGAAGCCCGCATCCAAAGCATTGGAATCCCTGCGCGTCAAATCGGGCCCCCAGGGAGAGACCTCAATGGCCAGGGCCCCGACGGACGAATGCGCCCAATCGACCAAGGTACCTGCGCGTTGACCGCCCGTGACATCGGACAGGCTCATGTCCAATGCTTGTTCGCGCCCGGTGCTACTGACAAAGAGTCGCCGCAGGCTGGAGTAGGAAGCCAACTCCGCAGGGCCCAATTGCGGCAATCCGCCTGGAACCCCGCCGGGCTGTGCCATCAAGCCGTGGTTACCTTGCAACACCACGACGATGGCCGTGCGCATGCTCAACAACCGATCGGCGATTGCTCGCGCACGCGCTTCCGCGAGCGGCCATGCTCCCGCACCCGAGACTCGATCTCGACCTCGCCAATTGACCGGAAAGTGCCTATCGAGCACGACGCCGCCAACGCCGTCCTCATTCAGCAGTCCGTCCCCATCGTTATCGCTACCCTCGCGCAGCAACCTGTAGCGTGGGTAATCGCCTTCACCGGCCGGCATCAGGAAGCGCTTGTCTCTTCCGCGCACCCACGGTCCCTCGGGGTCCGGCACGAGCATCTGCATCAACATGCCGTCACCATCAACATCGTCGGGACCATCCTCATCCATTAGGCCGTCGCCATCATCATCCGTGGAGAGAGCGTTGCGGCCTTCAATGCAAAAGCCCGACAAGCGTGCAGCCAACCCGTCGGGAGCGCCCCAGGGCAAAATGGCGAAGGCCACGTCCGGTGACAATTCGTCCAAGCGTTGCAAGAGTTGTTCGCCGATCCAGAGCGAGGCTTCCGCTCCGGACAGGGAAATGCCGTCCAAGGCACCGATGATCGCAATCGTCGTGCGTTCTTCCAACGGCCGCGGACCGGGCGCCCCCAGCAACACGCCCGATGCGACCAATCCTCCGCGCGACGGAGCCAACACAACAGCTTGCGAGGAATCGGGCGCTCGCTGCAGCCAAGAAGCCAATTGAGCGGTTACTTCACTTAAGTCGCTGTAGTTCGCGGGTGGTGCAACCGGCTGATCCCCCCCAGTTGCCGATTCCTCAAGTTGCGTGGCTTCCGCTTCAGAGACTGCTTCGGTCGCGGGCGCTTGGGAATCTTGCTGCTCTTGCTGGGATTCATCCTCGACAACCGGATCCTGAGTTACGGTTTCATCCGCTTGCGTTGATTCGGCTTGCAACGGCGCGGGAGCAGCAAAGGAAACTTGCGAGCTAGCCAAGCCTCCAAGCAGAATCCAGGACGCATTCAGAATGGCCTTTGACCTGAACGGATGTCCTTTTAATTGCATGTGCGGGAGTCGCGAGCGCGCTAAGGAAAAGCAGTGATTCGGGCGGTTCCAGGATATCAATCTGAGCCGGCCTGGCTCTTGCCCAGATGCCGGCGAACTTGCAGAAATGCCCAGTTCGGCCCCTGGACCGGGCAAGAACTCCAGAGCCCGACTCGGGACTGCTATCGGACGCGACGGCTTCCCGAGTTGATTCCGATCGCATTCAACATCGTCCCGGCGCCGGCCGGGGCCGAAAACAGCCTGCACACCACCGGATTCCGACCTAAACGAGTCGTGCCGCAGGGGCGAGAGGCCGATGGTCGGACGCTCCAGCGGGCCCAGCGGCGCTGTCATCAACGACATCTGCGAAAGTTCGAATGCGCCTGGGGCCAGCGCAGTCGCCTCCCAACAAAATCAATCTTGAGCGCGGAAATGAACGCCTACTCAGCCGTGGCTTTTTCCGCCTCGATCGCGGGTTCCGCGCCATCTTCTTCCACAGCTTCGGCGCGGGCGACATTGGTGCCCGATTCCGAATCGGAAGCGGCGCCGCCGGAAGGCTCGGCCGCCCCATCACTCGCTGCCGAGTGAGGGATCAATTCCACAACGGGTTCGTCGCCCTCGGTACTTTCCCCAAGCGCGTCAGCATCACTGCCGGCCGCTTCGGCATCGGCGACAACTTCGTCGCGCGCATCTAGTGCGGCAACCGCATCGCCCGTCGCATCGGGCACGAACTCGTCCACATCGGAGAGTTCAACGGCGACGTGCCGTGAAACCCCCTTGGTTTCCATGGTCACTCCGTACAGCACATCGCAGGCTGACATGGTGCCCTTGTTGTGGGTGACCACGACGAATTGAGTGCTGGAGAGAAATCCGTCCAAGAGCACGAGGAAACGCCCGATGTTGGCATCATCCAAGGCTGCATCCACTTCGTCGAGCACGCAGAACGGGCTCGGTCTCGACTGGAATACGGCGAAGAGCAAAGCCAGGGCCGTCATCGTGCGCTGACCACCGGACAGGAGTCCAAGGGGCAACATTTCGCGTCCGGGGGGGCGAGCTGTAATTTCGATGCCCGCCTCCAACAGGGGCACATCCGCTTCTAAGACTACATCCGCACGGCCACCTCCGAAGAGCTGCCGGAAGATGGCGCGGAAGTTCTCGCGCACGTCGTTGAACGCCTCCAAGAACAGGCGCTCACTTTGTTCGTTGATGGTGCGCAGGGTTCCCAGCAAGGCCGCGCGCGCTCGCATGACGTCCGCGCGTTGCTCCTCCAGGAAGGTCAGGCGCTCGGTAACTTCTTCCAACTCCTCAACGGCTTCAAGATTGACGGAGCCGATCTTATCCAGCTCCCGCTTGAGCTCGCGCGCTTCCTCGCCCAGGGCCTTGAGCACTCCCTCTTCAGCGAGGGCCTGATCGGGTTCGAAACCGTCGAGCAAGTCAAATTCGGACAAGCTCAGCTCCTCGCTGGCGCGGCGCAATAGCTCTTCGCGCTCCAACTCAAAGCGTTGCTGCTTCAATTGGGAATCCGAAAGCGTGGCGTTCAAGTCCTCCAACTTGTGCGTAACCGCATCGGCGCGATTGCGGAATTCTTCAATTTGCTTGCGCGCTTCGATTTCGCGCTCGCGCAACGCCATCAGCTTCTCCTCCAACTCCCCGCGTTCGGTCAGCTTCTCGCCGCGCTCGCGGTCGATGTCCTCAAACTGCTCCTCGCCCGTGTCCGCATTCTGCTGGTGCTCCGCGGAGAGCGTTTGAACCCGCGCCCGGTCGGCACGGGCCTCTTCGACAACGCGGCACAAATCCTCCAAGCGTTGCCGCAGGGACGTCAGCTGCTCAAGCGTGCGCGTGCTTTCCAACCGCGCGGCGTTCTCAAGCCGCGCAAATTCTTCGTGTCGACGATCCAACTCGCGCTGGCGCTCTACCCTTTGGACCAATTCCGCATTCTCGCGCTCAAAATCAATTTCGGCTGCGGCCAATTGCTCGCGCGCTTGCGTCAATTCACGTTGCAATTGCTCACTCTCCGCGGCGATCGTTTGCACGTCGCGTTCGTAGTGCAGCAGGGTTTCGCGCATGTCGCGCAAGCGTGCCCGCGCAGATTCCTCGGCACCCCGGGCGGCCGCAAGGGTTTGGCGCCCCTGCTCCAACTCGTCCGCAACGAGGGCGGATTCCTGACGCAAATCGCGCAGGCGAATGCTGCCCTGTTCAAATTCGTATTTGGCGCGAGCAATGATTTCCTCGAGCTCGGCCACGCGCTTGCTCAACTCAGCGGCGCTGGCTCTGCGACCGATGGCGCCGTGCGCCACTTCACGGTGGCCGCCGCGGACACCCCCGACATCGACCAAGTCGCCGTCCAAAGTCACGCAACGCAAACCGGGCAGAGCCGCCACCAATTCCAATCCGCGCTGCAAATCGCGAACGATCCAAACATCCTTGAGCAGCAAATTGGCCAGACCTTCGAAGCCCGGTGTCACTTCAACGCGCTCGCGCAAGATGGCTATGACGCCCTCGACGGAACCCGGGTCGCGATCGACGGCGATGGCTGCGCGGCCCAAACCCTGCGGCAGCACCAGGCGCACTTGACCACTTGATTGCGCCGCCAACCAATTCACCATTTGGACGGCCACGTCGGGCGTTTGAACCACAAGCGCTTGGGCGAATTCACCCAAAACGGCATCCAGCGCACGGGCGTTGTCCGTTGAAGTGCGCAGGTGATCGGCCAAGAGCCCACCCAGCTCGGGCGTATTCAGTTCCAGCAGCGCCCGCGCACCGCCTTCCATTCCCTCGCGCTCGGCTTCCCAGTCGAGCAAAGACTCGATCCGACTGGCGAGTCCCGTACGCTCAAGCTCGGCTTCCTGCTGACGCTCCGCAGCCTCCTTGACCGTCGCGGTCACGTTGGCCAACTGGTCATCCAATCCGGACTTGCGTTGCTCCAGAACCGCGCGCGCGTGTTCGGCCGCCTGCACGACCCGCTGCGTTTCAGATTCTTCGGCACTGGCTTCATCCAACGCCGTGCGAGCATCGTGCGCACGCTCCGCCGCACGCTCGCCCCGTTCGGCCAGGGGCGCCAATGTCTGCTCGAAGTGCGTGCTGGCATTTTGCGCCGCCGTCTTGCGGTTCAAGATCGCCAGGACTTTTTCACTCTGCTCTTCCGCTTCGGCCCGCGAACGCCTGGCATCGCCCTGGATGGCGTGCAACGCGGCCGCTTTTTCCTGCAGGGAGTGCTGAGCTTCTTCGGCCTGTTCCGCCAGCGCAGCTTCGCGTTCGACAAGCTCTTCTTGCTCGGCCAAACGCACCTGCAATTTGCCGTCAAGCTCTTCGCCTCGCTCATGCTCTTCGCGCGCCATGCGACGCCACGAATCGATGCGCGCCGACAATTGCGTGCGACGCTCATCCAACGCGCGCAGATCACCGGCCAACTCGCCCGAACGACCGGAAAGCCGCTCGACCTCCTCTTGCAAGACCGCTTGTTCGCGCTCGCGCTCCTCCGTTTCGCCTTCACCGACCTGGCGCAAGCCGCGCAGTTCCTCCGCTTGGGATTCGAACTGCTCGATTTCGAGCTTGCCCTCCTCACGCTGCTGTGACAATTCAAAGGCTCGGTTGCGCGCGTACGCCTCTGCTTTTTCTCGCCACGTGTCGCGCGCGCTCAAGAATCGTTCGGCTTTGCCCGCTTGGATTTTCAGCGAGCGAGAACGCGAGGTCAGCTCGCGAATCACATCATCCAAACGCTCCACATCGCGCTCGACGCGCTTGAGCTTGTTTTGGGCTTCGTGGCGCCGTTGACGATAGCGGCTGATCCCCGCCGCCTCTTCGAAGATGGCCCTGCGCTCGATCGGGTTGGCCGAGAGCACCGCATCGATGCGCCCCTGTTCGAGCACGGCATAACCTCGACTGCCGAGGCCCGTATCGAACAGCATGTTGCGCACATCCTTGAGCCGCATGCGCTCGCCGTCGATTTGATACTCACCCTCACCACTCTTGTAGAGTCGCCTGGTGATGCTCACTTCCGCGCCGCGTTCGGGAATGGCTCCCTCGCGATTGTCCAAGACCAACGTGACCTCAGCCACCGCGAGTCCCGGTCGCGAGGTCGAGCCCTTGAAGATCACATCGGTCATCTCCGCTCCGCGCATGGAAGTCGGGCGCTGTTCGCCCAGGACCCAGCGCATGGCGTCGACAACGTTGCTCTTGCCGCAGCCGTTGGGTCCGACAATGCCCGTCAAGGGGCGATCGAAATCCATCACGGTGCGATCGGCAAAGGATTTAAAGCCGAATAGGTCGAGTCGTTTCAGGCGCATATTGCAGTGCGAGCGTTACTCCGGCCCCGAAGCGGCCGGTGGTTTCTCTGCGCTTGTCGCGGACACTTGCGACTTGCGCGTCGGAGTAGGATTCCCATCCTCGCCGCTGGGCGGGGAGGGGCTGTTCGTTGCGGACTTTGGAAATAAGACGTCCGCGCTTGAACTGGATTCAAGCCGGCTGCGTTCGGCCACCCAACGCTCCAGCAAACTCGTGGGTCGCGTGTTGCGCCAAGTTGACGGAGAAGCTTCGGCCGACATCGGCCGCAAGACCGTTGCGGGGCCTTCCCCGGCCAGGCCGTCCGTGCTCGGGAAGGGCCAAAGGGCGCCGCTGATCAAGGTGCGCGAAAGGCGCAGTTCCGGCATGCCCGCAGCCAATCCGGCCAGCGGCGAAAGTCTCAAGCCAGCGGCATAGGGAACTTCGCGCATGGGGCCTTCCCCGCTGAACAGCTCCCCCTGATCGGGGTCCACGCGGCGCGCCGCATCCAGGGCCGCAAAGCGCCGGGCGGCGCGTTGACCGAAGAAGGGGCTGGCGACGGCACTCAAACCGAGTTCCGTTGAAAAGCGGCGCGTGGCCTCGGCCAGGAAACCGAGTAGGCGAGCGCCTTGATCGACATCGATTTCGCCATCGCCGAGGACGCGCAGGGATTCGCGCAGTCCGATCGGCACGATTGCAAAACTGGAACGCGTGCGCGTGTTGGCGTAGACGCTTTGGGGAAAGCGGCGACGGAATTCGAGAATGGAGCGACAGGCCGCCAAGGCGCAGTGCACGGAGGAACTCAAGCTCTCGAACATGCGCTCTTCGCGGAAGGGCCCGGCGCTGCGTGCCAAACGCGGCAAGTTGACCGCCACGGCAGCTTCGCAGGCCAAGGCGCCCTGCTCTTTTTCCAAGCGGCGACAGCCCGGAGCGGCGAAGGATTCGGTCTCACTGCCCCAGGTGATCACCAGGCGCCCACTGCGCAATAGAGCAGCCAACGCCAATTCAACGGCTTCGCCCGCAGCCGCAAGCTCGAGCGCATCGGCACCATCCAAATACAAGCGGGGTGAAAAGTGCTCGTCAGGCAATTCGGCCAACTCCTCCACCAGGCGCGGCAAGAAGCCGGTGTAACGCTCGCCGGGCGCACCGAGATCGATGCGACGCCCGGCCGCCCGCGCCACGGAGGCCAGGGAACGCAACCAAGCCGAGAGTCCCAGGGGACTCTTGCTGCGCGTCCCGCGCGCCAGGGGCTGCAGCACCGAGCCCGGATCTTCCAGCACAACTCCGAAGGCTGTGCTCGAGGCGATGCCCGCCAATTCACTCAGCAATTCAAAGGCCGAGCCGGCTGTGGGCACACCGCGCGTGAACAATTCGCAGGGTGCGCTGATTACCAGTGGCTGTTGCACGCGCCCCAAATCCTCCACGTGCAAATCGCCGCAGAGGTGCATTTCAGCCAGGGCATCGGGCAGGACTTCACCCAGGGCGAAGCGCGCTTGCAGCTCCCCCGCCAAACGCGACTCGGCTTGTCCGCCGGCATTTGCGGGCCAGGGCGCAAGCTCATAGCCCATCAAGTCTTCCTGACCCGACCAACGGGCGCGCTCCTCCCAATCGTGCAATTCTTCGCCCGCGTACAGCCGGCGCATGTCGTGCCGCGGAAGCGCCACCGGTTCGTGCCTCGACAACGCTGCCGTCAGACCGCGCGAAACAAGTTCCAAGTCGACCAACTCGCGCACCAAAGCTGTACTGATGCGCGTCAAGCCGCTGTCAAAAACGCGCGCTTCCACTCCCGCGGCCACATCATCCGCCACCGAACGCGGCAGTTCCGCTTCGTTCATCAACACGGCGACGATGCGGCCTTTGCTCCACCCCGAAGTGCCGCGCGTATCGCGCACGCGCACGCGATCCGCCGCATCGACTCCCGCCCCACCGGCGTCGGGACGACTGGATAGCAAATGCCTTCGACTGACTTGCAGCGCACCCCGAATGCGTGCGCGTCGATCGCGATAGAGGATGTAAGCCTTTGCAACCCGCACGCGGCCCATGTCGATCAAGGCCTTCTCGACCAAGTCTTGAATCGCTTCGATTGTCGGCGGCTCCGCATTGGCGGAGGCTCCGTTGCCGGCGGCCCCGTGTTGTTCCGCAAGGGCCAACTCCACGACGCCGGCCACTTCAGCTGCAAAGCCAGGCTCGGAATCTTCAACCGCATCCATGGCGCGCGAAACGGCTGCCGCAATCTTCGAGCGATCGAAGGGCACTTCGCGACCGTCGCGCTTGCGCACGCTGGTCAACGGGGCGTTTTGGGAGTAATCACCTCGGGCCATAACTAATTCTGCCCCCACGCACGGCCTACGCCTAGAACGTGAATGCAAACGTGCCGCAATTTGTCCCGGTCAAGGCGGCCAAGGGGACGAACGGCGACCGCTGAAGGAACGCGTTCACGCCTCACGACTTGCTCTCGCGCCCTTCGATCATCGGTCCCAATTCGTCTAGGAATTGCGACACATCTTTGAACTCGCGGTAAACACTCGCAAAGCGCACGTAGGCGACTTGATCCATGCGCCGCAATTCATCCATCACAAGGGAACCGATGACGGCGCTGGGAACCTCGCGGTCGTATTCCTCTTGGCAGCGTGCCTCGATGCGCGAAGTGGCGGCATCCAGGGCTTCCTGGGTCACGCTCAATTTTTCGCAGGCGCGGGCCATGCCCTGCAGCAATCGAGAGCGCTCGAAGCGCACCCGTTCGCCATTTTTTTTGACGACCCTCAGGGGGCTCGTTTCGATCCGCTCGTAGGTCGTGTAGCGCAGAAAGCACATCAGACATTCGCGTCTGCGACGAATGGCCTTGCCGTCCGCGGACGCGCGCGAATCGACTACACGGTCATTGTCAGCTTTGCAGCGAGGGCACTTCATTGGGGGATGCCGCCAAGCGGCCGGTACCCAATATATAGTGTCCAAGGCCAAGATCGGTGATCGGAACCCCAGATGTGGGCCCTATTCCCGCGGCAACCCGGCCGATCGCCCCGACGGCTCGCCCCACTCCCATTTGAGCGCCCTACTTACCCAAACAAAAGCGCGCAAAGATCCGGTCCAGCAGGTCTTCAGCCGTGGTTTCGCCGGAGAGTTCATCCAATTCCGCTCCGGCCGAACGCAGGTCCTCGGCCACTAGATCGAGTCCGATTTCGGCGCCCAAGCCCGCGCGCGCTCGATCCAGCGCCTCGGCGGCGCGCCCCAGGGCCGCGTGGTGACGAGCGGAGAGTTCGCGGCCCAGGGAAAGGCCGGCGGAGCCCGAATTCAGCAATTCGCTCGCGCGTTGCTCCAAGAGACTCATTCCCGCCCCCGACTTGGCCGAAACGGACACCCAAATCGGAGCTTGCTCGCGCACTTTGCCGGCCGCGTCGAGCCAAGCTCGCCCCGGCTCCTGCGGGGCTCCAGGCAGGTCTATTTTGTTCCAAACCACGACACAGGGCAGACCCGGCTCGACTCGCCCCTCCGCTCGCGCCGCCGACGGACTCGTGCATGAGCCGTCCACGACCCACAATGCGAAGCGCGCTCCGGCCCGCTCGCGACCGGCCAAGTCCTGGGCGTAGGCATCGACTCCGCTCGCATTTGCGTCCAGGCCGGGCGAGTCCAAAAGCTCCACTTCCGCGCTCGGCAAACGCCACGTCGCAGCGGCACCGTCGCGGGTGGTACCCGCGTGGTCCGCGACCAAGGCGCGCTGCCTGCAAAGCCGATTGAAGAGTGAGCTTTTGCCGGCATTGGGTGCGCCCAAGAGGACCGCGCGCAGCATGCCGCGGTCTCGATCGCGGCGCCGCTCCCAGCCCAACGCCTCCTGGAAACCCTCGCCGACGAGCTCAAACAGCCGATTCAATTCAGCCCGCGGCACATGCCCGGTGTCCTCCTGATCAAAATCGAGCGAAGCCTCACACAGAGCTCGCAGGTCATCCAGCCCCTGGCGCAGGGACTCCACGCGCTTGCCAAGACCGCCCATCAACAGCGCTGCCCCGGCGCGAATTTCCGCCTCGCTTTGGGCCGCGACAAGTTCGAGCACGCCCTCGGCTTGGGATAGATCCAAGCGACCGTTTTCGAAGGCGCGTCGGGTGAATTCTCCAGGTCCGGCGGGTCGCGCACCCAATTCGATCAGGTGCCGCAGAGCCGCGGACAAGAGCGGCGGCGAACCGGGCAGGTGAAACTCGGCCACATCCTCGCGAGTGTAAGAATGCGGGCCCGGCATCCAGATCAGGAGTAGGGGTTGCTCCCCACTCCCGTCATCAAAGCGGCCCACGCTGGTTCCGCGCGCACGCGTCGGATCGACGCTTTCCGTGGAACGCCAACAGGAGCGCACCAACTGCGCTGCGGATGGTCCGGAAACACGGATCACTCCGCGCAGACCGGGACCGGGCGGACTGGCTACCGCAGCAATGGTTCGGCCGCTCTGTGATCGCGACACAACAAGAGCCTCAACGCTTCTTGCGATTCTTCTTGGAGCCGCCGGACTTGGACTTTTGCCGTTGCGCCGCCTCGAGCCGTTTGACCTGCTCTTTATGCTTCTCGGCCATATTTTCCATCATGCCTGAGAACGGCCCGCAACCGGACTTCTTCGGCTTGCGCTCCAACTCCGCGTCATCAATGGGCCAGCGCTTCTTGATGAACTTCTGCTCAAAGATACCCAAACCCGATTGGGTGATCATGTAGAGCGAAAGGCCCGCCGCATAATTGTAGAGGAAGACGCCCATCATCACGGGCATCCACATCATCATCTTCTGCATCTTGGCGGCTTGCTCATCGGCCGGCGCCGGCATGCTGCGTTGCTGCAGGATCCAAAGCACGACCATCAACAGCGGCAGGATGTTGAGGTACTCGATGTGCAGCGTCGTGATCAAGAGATTCAGGTCAAAGTCCAAGTGAATCAACCGATCGGGACGCGACAGGTCCGAGATCCAACCGGCGAAGCCCTCTTGGCGCAGATCGAAGCTGGTGCGCAAGGCGCTGAACAACCCGAAAAAGACCGGCATCTGCAAGAACATCGGCAAGCATCCGCCGAGGGGCGGGAAGGCGCCCTCCTCCTGCATGATCTTGGCTTGTTCCTGGCGCAGCTTTTGGGCGTCGTCTTTGTACTTCTCTTTGATCTCGTTCAGCTTCGGCTGAACGCGCTTCATCTTGCTCTGGTAGCGCGCCATGGCCGTTTGCGACCGGCGCGTCATCGGGAACAACACACCGCGCACGGTCAGGGTCAAGAGAATGATGGCAACGCCCCAGTTGCCCACCAGACCCGCGTACTTGCCCAGGATCCAAAGCAGGAGCTTGCTGATCGAAGCAAACCAGTTGAGGTCCTCTTCGGTCACCAATTCGTGCGTAAGATCATCCCCCAGGAAGGCGTCGTGCTCCTTGGGCCCGGCGTA
>JAJDES010000491.1 GCA_029259675.1 Planctomycetota bacterium | reverse complement strand
CATGAGCATCCCTCCCCGAAAAATCACCGTGGTCGGCGCCGGCTATGTCGGCATGACCTCTGCCCAACGCACCCTGCAGCGCGAACTGGCTTCCGAAGTCGTGCTGATTGATGTCCTCGAGGGGCGGCCCCAGGGTATCGCGCTCGACTTGAATCAAGCGGCGGCGATCGAGGGCTTCGGCGGTCGCATCCTGGGCACCAATGATCCTGCCGACACGGCCGACTCTGATCTGTTCATCGTCACCGCGGGCCGGCCGCGCAAGCCGGGCATGAGCCGTTCGGACTTGCTCGAAGTCAACGGGCGAGTGATGGGCGCCGTGGCCGAGTACATCGTGAGCGGTTCACCCGATGCTCACGTCATCGTCGTGACCAATCCCTTGGATGTGATGGTCTATCTCATGCGCGCCAAGCTGGGCTTTCCCAGCCAACGCGTGACGGGCATGGCCGGGGTGTTGGACTCGGCGCGCTTCTCCGGCTTCATCGCGGAGGAAACCGGGATGTCGGTTCAAGATGTCGATGCGATGGTGCTCGGAGCCCACGGCGATTCGATGGTCCCGATGGAGCACTACTGCACGGTCAACGGGGTGCGCATAGCGGACTTGATGGAGCCCCATCGCATCGAAGCTCTAACCGAGCGCACGCGTCACGGCGGCGCGGAGATTGTGGGCTTGCTAAAGACCGGCAGTGCGTTTTACGCACCCGCTTCGGCGGCCGTCGCCATGGCGAGTTCGATTCTGAATGACGAAAAGCGGCTCTTGCCCTGCGCCTGCGCCCTGCACGGCCAATACGGATTCGATGGCCTGTACATGGGGGTTCCGGCCGTTTTGGGGCGCGAAGGTGTCGAGCGAATTGTGGAATTGCCCCTGCATACAGAGGCGCGCATCGCCATGCAAAAGACGGCCGGTTCGATTGAAGCCGATCTGCAAACCCTGCGGGACTTGGCGCTGCTGTAAACCCAAACGGGCGCGCCGTGCTGCGCGTCGAAACCAATTGCCCGGCTGTATCCGTGCACCGCGGCGTAGAATGCGGCTCCCTTTGGAGCCCGTGACTCGGCTCCCAATTTGAACGGCGAGGGATCTTTGACTTCGCCCAGACCGACAAAGCACGCCATGAGCACCCGCACTGAAACCGACTCCTTTGGCCCGATCGAAGTTCCCAGCGAAGCTCTTTGGGGGGCGCAAACCCAGCGCTCACGCCAAAACTTCAAAATCGGCGGACATACCTTTCCGCGCGAGATGATTCGTGCGTTGGGGGTGACGAAGAAGTGTGCGGCCATGGCCAACATTGAGTTGGGCGAGCTCGACATGCTCGAGGAGCCCGCGCGCAAGGCTCTCTTGCAAGCTGCGGACGAAGTCATCGAGGGCAAATGGGACTCTCAGTTCCCCTTGGTTGTGTGGCAAACCGGATCGGGCACCCAATCCAACATGAACACGAACGAAGTGATTTCGAATCGCGCGATTCAATTGCTTGGCGGTGAGATGGGTTCCAAGTCGCCGATCCATCCCAACGATCACGTCAATCGTTCCCAATCGTCCAATGATTCCTTTCCGACGGCGATGCACATCGCGGCGGCCGAAATCACCAAGGACCGCTTGCTGGTGTCCATTTCCGCCCTGGAGCAAGCCCTGGCCAAAAAATCCGCCGAGTGGAAAGACGTCGTGAAGATCGGGCGCACGCACTTGCAAGATGCGACGCCTCTGACCGTCGGGCAGGAATTCTCCGGTTATGTTCAACAGCTGCGCGATGCATGCCGCGGGCTAGAGGCGGGGTTGATTGCGGTGTACGAGCTGGCCCTGGGCGGCACTGCGGTTGGAACGGGATTGAATACGCACCCCGACTACGCGGAACTATCCGCTGCCAAGATTGCCGAGCTGACGGGCTTGCCCTTTGTTACGGCGCCCAACAAGTTCTCGGCCCTCGCCGGCCACGACGCCCTGGTTCAATTGCATAGTTGCATGCGCACGGCGGCCGTCGCGTTGATGAAAATCGCCAATGACATTCGCTGGCTCGGTTCGGGGCCGCGCTGCGGGCTGGGGGAATTCCGTTTACCGGAAAACGAACCGGGTAGCTCGATCATGCCGGGCAAAGTCAATCCGACACAATGCGAAGCCTTGACCATGGTCTGCGCGCAGGTCATGGGCAACGATGCGGCAGTGGGCTTCGCCGGCTCCCAGGGCAATTTCGAGTTGAACGTTTACAAGCCGGTGATCATTCACAATGTGCTGGGCAGCGCGGCGCTCCTGTCCGACGCCTGCGATTCCTTCCGTGAGAACTGCATCGATGGCTTGGAATTGGCCGCGGATCGAGTTGAAAGCCTCATGCGGGGATCGCTGATGCTCGTGACGGCTTTGAACCGGCATATCGGCTACGACAACGCAGCCAAGGTCGCCAAACATGCTTACAAGCAAAACACGACCCTGCGCGAAGCCGTCATCGCGCTGGGCTTCATGGGCGGCGAAGAATTTGACGCCGCCGTGGTTCCGGCCGACATGGTTGGTCCGCGGGCACTTTAGACCCGCGTCGGCCTAGACGTGCCAGGACGCGAAACCGGCGACGCACGGGCTTCGCGCTAATTTGAGCGACTAATGAGGCTACCGCCGATTGCTATTGACTGCCCGGCTACAGCGCGGCGGGGGAGTGTGCGGCGGGGGGCCTGCGATACCTAAGCCACAGGGCCAGGGCGGCAAGACTCAACACAGTATTGCGCACTAAAAAGCCCACCAGGGACTCAGGTACGAAGTAGCGCAGTTTGAGTGTGCAGGCGCAGCTCCGAAACTGAGGCCCGACCAAAACGGTGAAAAGCAGCAATAGGCACAGAGCGAGAAGTGCGCCTTGACGCGTGCCGCGCCCCAGCAACAGCGCGCCCCCGCAAAGGAATTCGAGTGCGATCACCATTCCGATTAGCGCAAGGCGCATGAACACGGGCAGGGTGTGCAGGGGCCACAGCTCGCGCACGGATCCCCAGAAATCAGCTTGGTGGCTGAGCTTGTAGCCGGCTGCGATGAGGAAAAAGAGTCCCAGGCCGAGTCGCAGGGCATTCCAACCCATACGCGCTTTCCAACTGCGATTCGGACCGAGCTCGGAATGCGTGCCCATGGCGTCCTGCGCGGAATTTAGATCGTCTTGCACTTAAGCCCGGTGATCAAGCAAGACACATTGGGCATGGGCGGGTTGAGCATGCACGCCTTGATGGGGCGAATGGGATTGGGGATGACTGTGACGCAGCAGGCGTTGGGGATTTCAATGGTCGGGGTGTTGTCCTGCGGCACTTCGCCGGTGAACTCCCAATTGATGAAGCGCTCCAAACCGAGATTGCGCGCTTCAACAATGGTGAAGAGCCCGTCACCGTCCAAATCGAAACTGCCTTCCTCAGTCGTGGCAATTCCGTCGCCATTGATGTCTTGCCCATTCTTTTCGATCACCGTCAAGGGAGCTGTGGCGCGCTCGAAGAGGCGCAGCGTCGGATTTGTCCAGCCGTAGGTCGCCCCGGCCAGGCAGGCGATGACCAGCGAGGTCAGGAACGGAAAGCGGGTGCAGATGCAGTTCGGGCCCTTGGCCCTTTGGTCGGTGTTCACGAAAAGCCTCCTCTTGGAATGTCAATGTCGTGCCGTGGCACGACTGAAAATTGAGGCTCCCACACGGCAAGGAATGCGGGCCCCCCCTCTAGCGATCGAGGATACAGAGTCTCTGGAAATGTGGTCCGGAGGAAATGCGCCTGTCCCAATTGTGAAAGCCCCTTGGCCTTCAACGGCTTGGCCGAAACCGACTGGTTGGGAAGGCGAGTCTGTAGTGAGCCTTGGAGCTTGTTCGCCCAAAACTTGGTCGGAAGTATCTCTCTTGCGGCGCAGCGAACTCATGGTCCGGTCGGATGCAGATCGTCCCACGTTCGGATCCGCTTTGTATAGATGCAAAGAGTAGGCTTGAAATGAAATCATGCCCGCCGGATCGGCCGGTTTGGCCAGCCGTGTCATTTGGGTTCGGGGTGACAGGGCCGATTGTCTTGATGAACTTTGATGGATTCGAGAGTTGTTGTGTAGAGCCAATTACTAGAGCTGTTTATTTTTTGACGGCACGCGCAGGGCGCAAGCCGATGGTCTGCTCCGAGTTGCTGGGGCCGGCCCAATTGCGACGCGCGGACTTTGCACTGTCGGCACGGTAGAAGAAGCTGCCGCCGCGATAAATCCGGTCTTCACCGGCGTTGGCGAATTCCCCCTCGCGCAGCCCGTCGCCCGCCCGCGTCTTTGAATCGGCGTAGCGAAAATGCCGGTCGCGGCACCACTCGGCCACATTGCCGTGCATGTCGTGTAGACCAAAGCCGTTCGGCTCAAAGGTGCCGACGGGACTTGTGGTGTAAAAGCCGTCATCGAGTTCTGTGTCGAATTCCCAGCGTGGATCGATTTCCAGCATGAAGGCGCGCGTGCCCGAATCGGCCAAATTTGCGCTATAGCGCAGGCTTTCGACGCTGTCTCCGCTGGACCAGCGCCAATCCGTTCCCGCTCGGCAGGCCCGTTCCCACTGCGCTTCGGTGGGCAATTCTAGGCCCGTGCGCCGGGCCAGGCCCGTGGCGTCATTCCAAGACACCATTTCCACCGGGTGGCTGCCGGTGATGCGAGTGCGATTCAGCGAATCGTTTCCAGCTTGATAATTGCTTGGATTCATGTGGGTAACCCGCAGCCACTGAAACTGCGTCATTTCGAACTTTGAAATGAAGTATTCAGCGAGGGAGACCTTTTGTACGGGATACGAGTTTGTATCGACCATGGGGTCGTAATTCGGCTGCCGTGGACTGTTGGACTGACAGCCCACGAGAAAAGTTCCGCGCGGGATCAGCACCAGTACCAATCCGCATTCACGATTCATCTCCAGCCGTCCTGTTTCCGGGTCGCGCACGGGCGCGAGACCAGTGGGCAAGTGTGCAAATTCCCAAAGCCCACTCCCGGGGTCGGGTCCCAAGGGCAACAATCCCTCCTGGGGCGTCAATACCAGTGGACGGGAATCGTCGCGGGAGTAATGCGTGGATTCGGCGATTGCGGCAATGGCTGTGCGCCATCGCTCCTGTGCTTCCGGGCTGGTTCGAGATCGCTCGTCAAGCGCGATTGTGAAATTGAGCAAGCGCTGAACTTCTTCGAGTTTGCCTTCACGAGGAAGCATCAGCTCGTATTCCAAGCCGCTAACCAAATTGCTCAACTGTTCGTGATACCACGCGTTTTCCGTGGTTTCGAAGCTCCAACTGGCGCGCGACAAATAGGCCTCGGGGTCAGCGGATTCCGCTTCCAATTGCGCGATTTTGGCTATGACTCGCTGCAATTGTTCCTGTGGCGATTGGCCTTCGCGGCGCATCATGATCATGTGTGCGTCCACTTTGTCCGGAATGTTGGATTCGAGCAAAGTGCGGTGGATATTCCAGACGTAGAGTTCCAGTTGCCGTTCGGCGTCTCGCTCGGCGAGATCCTGGGCTCGCTCCTCTGCACTCCAAGGCCGCGCATGCATGCGCAATTCCTCCAGGTTGCTGCGGTGGACAGCGAGTCGCTCTCCGAGGCGCGCGGCTTGATGCAACCATGTTTCGATGGCCGTGATTTTGCTTGGACTTGGGGGCCACAATGGTTCCGCGCTATGGAGCAAACTTTGCAGGCGTTTGGCATCGGACAGGCCCAATACCCGCTCCCGCTCAAACGCGGAGGCGAGTGCCAATTCATCGGCTCGTTGGGTTTCCAGCCAAGCTTCCCGTGCGTGCTCTAGCGCGTTTTGTTCATTGGCAAGAGCGCTTGCATTGGCGCTCTGCAAGTCCTTGTTCTTTTTCGCCAGGACCACCGAGAAAGTTCCACTAGCAAGTAAGGAGAGCAGCAAGATCAGCGCCGCACTGGAGGCCAGCGCGCGATTGCGCCCGATCCACTTGCGCGCGCGGGCGAATGCTCCCGATTCATAGGCGCGAACGACGCGACCCTCCACGTAGGAACGCAGATCCGCCGCCATGCTGCCCATGTCGGGGTAGCGCTGATCGATAGAGCGCGCCATGGCCTTTTCGCAAATGGCCACCAATTCGGGCGGCGCTTCGGGCGCGCTTTGCGCCAGGGGGCTGGGCGGGCCTTGCAGGACTTGAGCCAGTATGGCGTGTGGTGAAAGGCGTGCCCCCGGACGGTGGTAGGGCATCGCACCAGCCAGCAAGTTGTAAAGCATGGCGCCCATGGCGTAGAC
>JAJDES010000050.1 GCA_029259675.1 Planctomycetota bacterium | reverse complement strand
CCTCCGCGCGCGGCATACTCCCACTGTGCTTCTGTCGGTAAGCACATGGCATAGCGAGCCAGAACAGCAACGGTTTCCTCCCACGAAATATTCTCCACGGGATTGGTCCACTCGTAAGTTTCGATCCACGGAGCCGGGTTTTCGGGAAAGCAGATACTGGGATTAAAGCCTGCCAGCCGCAGCCATTGCCCCTGTGTCAGTTCGTACTTCGAAAGAAAGAACGGGTCCAGTTCAACGGTGTAGAGCGGCCATTCGTTCGAGTAGCTGAACGAATCAACATAGGGGCTGCCCATGGGATGCTGCTGGGTCGGCGCCATCGAACCACCGGTAAATCGGCCGCCCGGAAGCAAAACAAACACGACTGCTGTCTGCTTGCCCAACACGAATGAGCCGTCCATCCCAAGGGTGGGGAGCTCACCCGTCTCGGTTAGGGCGAATTCCCACAGGCCCGAGTGCTCGTTCTTGCCCAAGGGCAACATCCCCACCTGAGGGGCAATTTGCAGTCCTCCGTAGGCCGGCGATTCCTCTGCATTCTGTATCGAAGCGATCGCCTCACTCCAACGGCGCGCAGCAAAGGGACTGCCGACGGTTTCCTCTACTACTCTGCCGGCAAAATCAACTCGCTCACGAACTTCCTGCAGCAAGCCGCTCTTTGGATCGCACAGATCCTGAAGATCTTCTGTCAGCTTCAATAGTTGATTGTGTTGCCACTGCAGTTCCTTGCTATCGAATACCCACGGGCGCCATTGCGCAACGTCGCTTTCGAGTGCGGCAACTCGGCTCTCGAGAGTGCGATTCAGTTCGACCAGGTTAGTCGAGGCAGCACCGGAGGCGTCGGGCCCTCGTTTCTCAGCCAACATCCTGCGCGCCAAATCCAACTTGGACCGTTCCTCCTCGAGTTCAGGCCCCTGCGGCGCCGCCATGAGCCCATCGTCCGCCTCGCGCTTGCGAGCGCCCTTGCGCAGTTCATCCAAATCCGCGATGTGCATGGGCAAGCGCGCATTTAGTTCTTGAACGGAAAGTAGCCAGGCCTGCATGCGCGGCAACATCTCGGGCCGAGCGGGAAAAAACTGCCCTGCGACCTCGCGCAGCTCCGTGATTCGCTCAAAATCCGCCAATCTCAAAACCTTGCGCCTTTCCGCATCCGCGGCTTGCTCGTTACTGAGCGCCAACTCTTCATTCTGTTGGGCGCGCAAGGCTTCCCCCAGAGCCTTCACCTCCGCTTGCTTCAGCTCAATGTTCTTGTCCGCCAATGTGTTTTTGGCCTGGGTCTGTACAAAGGAAGCGAAGAGCAAGCCACCGAGGGTGAACAACAATCCGGCAGCGATGGAGACGGCCATGCCCCGATTGCGTCGCACCCATTTGCGAAACTCGGCAATCGCGCCCGTCTCGTAGGCGCGCACGACTCGGCCTTCAATGTAAGCGCGCAAGTCTTCAGCCATCTCCCCCATGTCGACGTACCGATCCCCGATCTCGCGCGACATCGCTCGTTCGCAAATCGCCGTCAATTCTGCCGGAGCATCCGCCCCCGACTGATCCAAAGATTGGGGCGCTCCCTGCAGTAGGCGTTCCAGTATCACCGAACCCGTCGATGACTCTCCCCGTTCCAGGTAAGGCGGATGACCCGCCAAGAGGTGGTAAAGAATGGCCCCGACCGAATAAACGTCGGAGTGAGGCCCCAGCGCGGACAACTCGCCACGGGCTTGCTCAGGCGGCATGTAGGTGGGTGTTCCGAGCACCGTGCCTTCACTGGTCATCAACGGAGCGGAATCACTGTTTCTCGCATCGGAGTGGCGCACCCTTGGCTGCAACACGCAATCCGGCTCGGCAGCCGAAGCCTCAGGGCTTCCTGAGGTAGCGCCGTTCGCTTCATTCGTATCCAGTACGGCAGTTCCTTCCGCGTCCGAGCTTCCCTCGCTATCGCTTGACTCTGCAAGCGTTGAATCGTCTGCCTTGGCGCCTTCACCTACAACCTTGGCCAAACCCCAATCCATCACGTAGGTCTCGCCGTGACTACCCACCATCACATTGGCGGGTTTGAGGTCGCGGTGAATAACCCCGCGTTCGTGCGCGAATGCCATGGTTTCGCATACGCGCAACACGGCCGAAAGAGCTCGCGCTCGGTTCCAGCCCTCGCGCTCTTCTCGCGCAAGCTCAAAAATTTTGCGCAAGTCTCTTCCGCGCACCAAGCGCATCGTGAAGAACAAAGAGCCGTTCTCATCGAGCCCCAACTCATGCACGGGCACAACGCCGGGGTGATCCAACTGACCTGTAATCTGCACTTCCTCCAGGAAGCGCCGCACGCGCCGAGGCTCCAACTTGCTGTTGCCATGCCCCGTGCCCTCACTCCCGATCAAAACTTTCATCGCCACTTGGCGGCGAAGCTCCGAATCCCAAGCTCGCATCACGGCTCCCATTCCGCCGCGACCAATTTCCAATGCCGCTTCGTAACGCCCGATTCGCCCTTCCGAACCGGATAGACGCTCCAGCATTTCGTAATTGCCCTGGGAGATGTTGATCGAGGGATCCACACTTTGGTCCAAGGTGCCCTCAAGGATTTGCGTCACATTGAGCTTGGAGACGGGATCCAAGTACCCCTCCAGCTGCTCGAAGTTGGACTTCAAACGACGCAACGCAACGGCCAGTTCCGGCTGCTCGGAACAGATCGCTTCGAAGCGCACATCCGAACGGTCGTCCGCATCGAGGAACTGAACAAACACATCCACAGCGCGCCGCTCCAACCCCGAACTGTCTTTCGTTTCCTTCATGAGATCGATCTCCAAGCCC
>JAJDES010000490.1 GCA_029259675.1 Planctomycetota bacterium | reverse complement strand
CACCCAGGCCTGGGCCGGCGCCAACACCTTCGGAGGCATCAACACCGGCCTGATTTCCGTTCAGGCCGGAAGCGATTCCAGCATCGGCGCCGACGTGTGCTTTTCACCCTTCTTCAAGCACAGCGCCACGGGCGGAGTCGGCAGCGGCGGGCACAAGGTCGGAGTCGCCGCGGTGGGCGGATTGTTCGGCGGCACGACGGGAGCGCCGTGGCCGATCTTTTGGGAGATGAACTTTTCCTGGGGCAGCACGCCCGTAACCGTCCCGAACAAGCTCGGCGACGATTCCGCCGATCCCGGATTGGCGCTGCTCGGCGTGCCGGCACGCGGCCTGGGCAACCCGCTCTTGGCCAACATCATCTTTGAAGTTCAAGGCCCGCTCAACGGCCCCACCCTGGGCGTGAGCGGCGAGCAGTACTACCTCTCCTCCAGCATCGAGTGGACGAATATCAATTCCGGCGGCGCTGTGAGCCCGACCCTTGGTCTGCGCGGCAGCGGCGGTATCACCAACGGCAATGCCAATGCGGGCATCGACATCTTCAGTGCGGAAGCCGGCGTTACCAATACCGTTGCGAGCACGCGTTGGTTCGGCAATGACGATCTGGGTACGGCCCTGGGCTCACTGCTGCCCGGCTTGCTGACCCCGCTCAATCAAACCGGCTCCAACTTCCGCAACGGGCGCATCGAATTCCTGCAGCACCTGGCCTTCGAAACTCCCCTCTTTTGGGGACAGCATCACTTCGGCGTTGGAATCGGCACGGGCGATGTGGACGGCGACGGCAACCTCGATCCCTTTGTCGGATCCGGCGGTCCCGATTGGGTCGTCGAAGTCGGTCCGCTATCAGCCGTTGACTTGATTGAGGTGGATCATCGCGCCGGCGCTGAACAAAACGCCAATGTGCTCGCCAAGGCCGGAACGCAAACGGTCCAGCTGCCGAACTCCACTTCGCCTACGACAACCAACATCTATCTGCCGCCCAACGCGGGCTCCGCCACCGCCGCTGCGGGCTTTGCGGGTTTCACGGCCACCTTCGCGACCTTCGCGTGCACCTTCCCCGCCTTCAACCGCGCAGCCTTCCTTTGGAGCACAACGCCCTCCGCTCCCATGATTCAGCTACCCGGTTCCTGGGATGCTTTGGGACCGGTGGGAGTCGAAGGCGCCAGCGGAGTGGTCAACCTCACGGCCAATGAAGGGCCCCAGGGGACACCGATGAAGTTCGATGCGATTACGTTCAGCTTTGTCAGCAAGGGCGTGCTCACCTTCGGAGTCGGACGCACTCCTTCGGATGACTTCTTCGCAGATGGTGTCGTCGCTCCCGGTGCGAACACCGGACTCTTCTCTTCGCTGTTTGAAGGCATGTTCCTGCCTCTTTCCAGCGGGCTTTCGGAAATGAAGCCCGCCGGTGGCGGCTTGCAAGTTCAAACGTCCATCGTGGGCGGCGCGGGCCTCACGCTTTACCTGAGCAGCTCCAGCACGCGCGTGAACTTCTGCTCGGGCTTGGCATTCGAAACCCAAGAGGTCGCCAACGCGTTGACGGTCGTCCTGCAGTAAGGCTCGCACCGGCGTCCCAAGCCGGGTACCTACAGACAATTCAATGCGGCCCGCTCCAAGCGTCCGAGCTTGGGGCGGGCCGTTTGCTTGTTCGAGCCCAAAGCTCGATCCACTAGGCTTCCGTGAAGAGCTGCCCGAGGACTTGCCTGCATTTCGCCAAGTAGGACTCGGAGACGAATAGGTGGTCGCGACTGAAGCCGCAAACGGCTCCGACGGGCACACCCGCATCGGCCAGGGCGCCGGTCACCAGGGCCAGGAATCCGACCACATCCCATTCCATGCTGGCCTCGAAGGTGAACCAAACCAGCCCGCCCTCGCGCCTTACTTGGTCGTGCCGCGCCTCTATCGCCGGGGCAAAGCGCTCCTCCGCCAGGATCGAAGTCTCCCCTCCCTCGCGGGTGATCTGGGCCGGAGCCGCCCCTCCCAGGCAAGCGTAGTCGTCCGCCACGGGAAGCTCCGGGAAGCCCAAGAGCACAAAACGGCCCTCCAGCTGCCGCCAGCGCATGCGCTCGGCCAGCCCTTCGGGAAGTTTTTCTAATCCTTGGCGAGACAATGGGTGAAGATGTGTGTTGGGAAGGCTTGAGGGCTCCAGGCGCCCTGTGTGTCCATTCGCACGACAAGCCTTCGACAGGATATCTGAGTCCCCTAGCAGTCACCATGAAGACCCTTCCCATCGTCATCCTCACTTCCTTTCTCAGTTCGGCAGTCACAGCCACCATCGTGGTGGTCGGGATTCAGGGACAAGATTCCTCTGACACTCAGAGCCTAGCCATCGCCCCCGGCTCCGGAGCAACCGACCCGCTCGAACCCCACATCTCCGCTGACACCACTCCGGCCCAGAACACGGCCATGGCGGACCGTTTGCGGAGCGCGGAGCAGTTGCTGGAGGATCTCGACTTCCGGATTAAGAACCTGGAAGCGCGCGATCGCCGCCAGCCGGTCGAATCGCCCGAATTGCTCGCCGCCGAGTCTCCATTGGACGAAGATCTTCCGCTGGAAGAGCGCGAACAATTGATGAACGTGGTGCAGGCCACGATCGAAGCCGATCGCGAGCGCCGGGATCAAGAGCGGGACGAACAAGCCGCCCAATTCAATCTCGACGAGTCCAACGAGCGTGCGGCGACCATCGCCGCCGAGTTGGGCTTGGGGGCCGCGGATGAGACCGAACTGGCCAGTGTGCTGTTCGAAGAATCCCAAAAGCGCCACGAGCTCTTCAAGGAGATGCGCTCCGGCTTGGCTTCCCGCGACGACATTCGCGACAAGTTCGATGAGATCCGCTCCTGGAAGGATGAGGAAATGGGTTTGCGGCTCGGCGCCGCGACGGCTGAACTCGTCAGGGAACTCGATGACGATCGCCGCGGCGGACCGGGCCGCGGAAACGGCGGCGGCCGCAGAGGTGGCGGTGATGGCGGTGGAAGTGATAATAATGGCGGTGGTGGCGGTCGCGGTCGTCGCGGCTGACCCACTCCAAGCCTTCCCCATCGATTGAACTCCCAAAGGGTCCCAACCTCTTGAGCACCTACACGCCCCTGAGGAGGGGACTTTCGCTTTGCTTTGGGTGGCTCGCCGATCGGCGCATCCCGACTCCCCTGCGCTCCAGCGTGTATCGCCTGTGGGCTGCGGGCACGGGCAGCAATCTGGAGGAAGTGCAACTGCCGTTGAAGGCCTTCCCCAGCTTGGGCGCCTTCTTCGTGCGGCGTTTGCGGGAAGGCGCACGCAGCTTTCCGGACGATCCCCAATGCTTGCCCTCGCCCGTGGACGGCGCCGTGCAAGATTTCAGCAGCGTTTGCGACGCTTCCATTTTGCAAGCCAAGGGACGCCCCTACCCCCTGCGCGAACTGCTCGGAGACAGCGGCAGCGAAATCGACTTTGAGGGCGGCTACGCCTGGACGATTTACCTCTCGCCCAAGGATTACCACCGCATCCACACACCCGTTGCGGCCCGCTTGACCGAGGCGACCTGGATCGGCGGCTCGCGCTACTCCGTGGCGCCGCGCGTACTCGCGGCCCGAGAACGGGTGCTTTCAATTAACGAGCGCTGTGTCCTGCGGCTCGAAAGCGACCGCGGGCCCTACTTCATGGTCTTGGTGGGCGCCTTGAACGTCGGTCGCATTCGCGTCGTCGGCGTTCCGCCCGGACATGTGGGAGCGCTCGAGCAACCCAAGGAACTCGAGCGCGGAGCCGAGTTGGCTCGCTTCGAAATGGGCTCGACGATCGTCATGGTTTGGCCGCCGGGCGGCCCGCGCCCCGCGGCCGACTTGAGCCAGCATCAGCCCCTGCGCATGGGCCAGGAAATCGGACGCTTCGAAAGCGTCTAGGCGCGTACCGGCCCGAGCCGTTTCTTGCTGGAAGCGCCGCCCGTGGGTGAGTGGGCAGGTGGGCAGCGCTCCCAACATGGGCTCCCAACATGGGCGCCCGATTTAGGTCAGCTCAATTCAGCTTGCTCAAGCACTCTTGGGTCCAAAGGCCGAAGTGCGTCCACTTGTACTCTTCGATCGTTTTGTCGCGGAAGTCTTCGAATTCCGAATCGAGCGTGGCCACACCGGCGTTGTTCAGCTTGATCAGCACATAGCCGATGGGCGACTTCCACACGGGGCTGACTTCACCCTTTTCCAAGCGAACCGCTGCGTTCCGAATGACGCTGGCGGGGTTGAGCATTTTTTGCGACAGCGTCTCCTTCAGCAGTTGCTGCTGGGCGTTGATCGAATCGCCCAACTTGCCCGCCTTGAAGCGCATTTCGAAGTCCGAGGCCACGGCATCGCCGAGTAGCTCGCGGTACTTGTCCAACAAGAGCTTGTGATGCTGCAGGCGAATCGTTGAGAAATCTTCACCGGCATCGATGCGCTCGCGCATGGCCACGGCACGCTGACGCGCCTTTTCCCAATCCACAGTCAAGCTGTCCTCGAGAATCGACGTGGGCGGAATCAAGATGATTTCCACCGCCGTGCTCCAGCCCTGAATGAAGAAGCGGTGCTTGTGATAGAACTCCCTGAGCTTGTCTTCGTCATCCCAGTTTTCGGGCAAGGTCGCCACGAAGCTGTTGAAGATGCGCATGCCCTGGCGATACAGAGGTACCGACTGGAAGCCGTACAGCTCAAATATGGCCACCTGCAGGCTGAGCAACGTGAATTGGCTGGTGCGATAGTCGTACGCAAAGTCCAGCCAGGAATCTTCAGCGGACTGCATATTGCCCTTGGATTCCAGCGCTTGAGCAAGCGCCCTGTACCAAATCAGCTCGCGCAATATCGCTTGTTTTTCCGAGGGCCGCAGGATGCGCTCGACATGGGGCCAAACCTCTTCGGTCTTGACGAATCCGAGTTCCCCACCGGGCTGCAACCAAGGCGGTACATCTTCATTGGTGATCAACTCACCAAGGGCGTAGCCGGCCACGCAATCAGCGGGCATGTTGCCGTCAAAGAAGGACCATGAACGCCGAAAGTGCTCGGTGAACATCGTGTGCCCGAAGAGCTGCATGAGGCCTTCCAGTCCATTGGCCAGGCGCTCGATCTTGCCCTCCGCATCCAAATCTTCACGAGCATCCGCGAGCGCGTTCATCGTGAAGTTAAGGAACAGGCGATCTTCCTCGTCTTGCATGACGGTCATGACTTCGCCCGGAAGCTGGTCAACCGTTTCCACAAGCGGGTAGTAATTCAGGATGGCTTCGATCTGCAAGCGACGGGCGAAAAGTGCCGCTTCAGTATCCAACTCGTAAGCGATGGAAAAGTTGCGAATGTAATCTTCAACCGAAATCCCGCCATCCTTGGCCGCAGCTGCCAAGAAGCGCTCCCACTGCTCATCCGTAAAGGCGAACTCCTGGTCGAAGCGGGCCGAGATGGAGCGTCCCCACTTGTTGAGCATGATCGCTTCGATAATTTGCCGCCCGCGATACCAGCACGCAAAGCGCTCGAACTCCGAGCGCGGAACCGTGACGCTGCCATCGCTGTTTTGCCAAATCGTCTCCTGATCAAAATCGACCTTGGTGAGATCCACATCCCAAGCTTCCTCAATCGGGATCAGGGTCTCGTCGGTCAGCGTGTCCTTCCACGGCCGATCCAGGGCCTTGCGCAGCAACTCTGCGTTCCGCTCCGCCTCGGGGGTGGTTTTGATGGTCACTTTGCCGTCGCCCTCCATTTGGCGAACCTTGGTGCCCCGCGCGTCTCCGGTACGCACATCGGGGCGCCGGCCCGCGGGAGCGCTGACTCCGGAACCCGCGGCGCGCTGGCGGTTTTGCTTTTTGCCGTCGCCGCTATCGCGCATAAAGACGAAGCCGCCCACGACGAGTGCGGTGGCGAGGATGACGATCAGGATCTGTTTCATCGGGAGACGGGCAAGCTGGTGCTGCGTGACATAAGGGGAGGGAACGCGCTCTCTACGGCTGCGGTCCACAGGTAGTGGCGGCCCTCTTCACAGATGACCCCCGAGGAGCGTAAGTCCAGCTAGGAAAAGGGTCAACCCACGCCGGCCGCTTGAACGGAACTCGCACAACCGGCATGGGACGCACAGCTTGCCCCCTGGGTTCGGATCACTCCGAACGATTGAGCCTCGGGGGGCCGCAAGCTCGCCCGCTCCCGACCCGAGTTTGCCCATCCGCTTCAATCGAAGCCCCGCGGGCCTAGAATTGCGCCCATGACCCTCAGCAGCACCGATCGAGCCCTGGTCCGAGTTTGCACCGCCATCGCCCTCGGCGATTGGGACGAATTGAGAGCTGCCCACGGTCAAGCGGGCCCGGGAGAACCAGATCGGGCCTGGCGCGAAGCGGTCCTGCAAACCCATCTCTTCGTCGGCTTCCCCCGCTTGGTCGAAGCCTACGCAGTCCTGGAGCAGGTCGGCGGGCTGGGAAGCCCCGAAAGCGACGAGGAGGAGCCCTCCGAGAGGCAGCGCGCAGCCCGCGGT
>JAJDES010000489.1 GCA_029259675.1 Planctomycetota bacterium | reverse complement strand
TCCGCGCGGATTGTTGCTTTCCCGCGACAAGCCTCTCTCGAAGAAAATCCTCGGTTACCACCGCATTCCGACACCGAGTTTCACAGTCTTCCCAAAGAGTCGCGCCCCGCGCGTCCCCCAGCGTCTGCGCTATCCCCTGATCGTCAAGTCCACGGATGAAGATGCCTCAATGGGCATTTCCCAAGCGTCCATCGTGCACGACGCAGATAGCCTGCGGCAGCGCGTCGAGTTCGTGCACAAGAACCTCGATTCGGCCGCCATCGCCGAGTCCTATATAGAAGGCCGCGAACTGACCATCGGCGTCATGGGCAATCAACGCCTAACGAGCCTTCCCATTTGGGAGATGGATTTCGGTGACTTGCCTCCAAGTAGCGAACCGATCGCAACGGAGCGCATCAAGTGGGATCTCGCCTATCAGGAGCGCATCGGCTTGACGACCGGACGCGCCAAGGATATTCCCGAAGAGCTGGAACGCTCGATTCATCGCTTGGCGAAGCGCGTTTATCGCGTGCTCAAGCTATCGGGCTTCGCACGCATCGACTTGCGCCTGACTCCCGAAGGCAAGGTGTATGTGATCGAGGCCAATGCCAGCCCCGACATCAAAGCGGGCGAGGACTTCGCCATATCGGCCGAGTCAATCGGAATGAAATACCCGGACCTGTTGCAACGCATTCTGCGCTTGGGTCAGAGCTACAGCCCGCCCTGGGAATGAAATCAGAGAGGAGCTGGAACCAAGCTCAATAGCTTGATCCCAGCTCCTGTGATTGCAGCGCGTGCCGGCTTGGGTTGAGCGAGAGATCGCCAACCGGGCACTCTCTCAGTTGAACTCGATAATTCCAAACTTGCGAGAAATCAACATGCCCGAGTTGGGGGCAAAGAAATCGGCGGATACGAGATCAAACGAAGTTTGGCTCTTGGGTGAAGACCAAACGGCACCGTCGTACTTCAAGAGCGTGCCGCTGTCGCCCACGATATAGACATCATTGTTGCCGGGCACAAAGGCGATGTCGTTCAGCGCGTTTGTCGTGGCATTGACGCCGAGGTTGATCAAATTGAATTGAAAAGTCCCCAGATCGAACAGGAAAGCTTCTCCAAACTGGCCAACCGCGTAGGTGCGTACGCCGTCGCTGATCACACCGAGCATATCCACCAGCGGGCCGCCGCCATTGAAAACCATGGCGACCCAATTCAAACCCGAATTCGTAGTCAGGTAAGCGGCCTTGTCGTTGCCCACTGCGATGCCGACGGAGTCACTAATAAAGTGCACGGCATTGAGCCTTACGGAGCCCGGAATCTGATTATTCGGATCGCCGTCTAACCAAGTCGCGCCGTCATTCGTCGAGACCCGCACGGTCCCGCCGCCGCCGACCACGTAAACCAAGTTGCCCGAAGGCGTGTAGTTCACGTCCTGGTAATCCACGCTGATGCCGGGCGGAGTCAAACTCCAAGTGGCGCCTCCGTTCACGGTGCGATAAACAAATCCGCCATCACCTGAGCAGACACCAAGACTGCCGTTCGCGGGATTCATTTCGATTTCGGAGAAGAACTTGCCGCCATTGCTTAGGTCTGGACCGAAAACAGAAGTGAAACTTTGTCCCCCATCGGACGTTTGACGAATATCAAGCGCTTGCCCGGCGGTCAGCCCATTGCTTGCACTCGTAAAGGTGCCTCCCTTGAGACGGTACCAATCCAAGGACCCCAGTTCGCTCCAGCTGTTGCCCGCGTTGAGTGACTTGCGAATGATTCCGAATTGACCGGTCCACCAGGCTTCCGTGCTGTTCAACGTCACCACCCAGGAGAGCGGCGGATCCGAGCCGGGAACCAAGGTGTTTTTCTGATTCCAACCCCGAACGCCGGGAAGACAACTGGTGCAGGGGCCGTTGGGGGCGGGCAAGATTTCTCGGACGAACACGGACGAGCCATAACCCACCGCAATCGCCTGGCCCGGAGCGAACATTTCCACTCCATACAAAGTCGGCGGAGTAGAGAGGCAGGGCGGGCTGGCGCAGGACAGGTTCAAACAAGGCTCCTCATTCCAAGTCAGCCCTCCATCTGTAGTGCGCAGTATGTAGCCGTCGTTGTTGCCGACACCGCCGACAGTGATGCCTTCGTTGCCGATGAAGTCCAAACCCCACAACTCCAAATTATTGCTCGTAGAGATTTGCGGACTCACGCAGGCATCAACGGAAGCGTCAAAAATCGTCTCGGTCCAAGTCGCCCCCAAATCGGTTGTGCGCGCGATGGTCCCGTAGTCCATCGCAACGACAAAAGTCGTCGGATTCAGGAAATGAATGTCGTACGCATCCTTGCCCGTGTGAACACTCAACGCGGTTGGTGGAAGAGTCGGCGTGGTATTCCAAGTAGTCCCGCCATCGGCTGTGTACACAATCGTCGCATCGTCGCCCACAACCCAGCCATCCAGCGCCGTGGTGAAGTACAGGGAGTGCAGGTTCGACGGAACATTGGGGAACACCGGCTCCAGCACGGTTGTTTTCTTAGTCCAGTTGAGTCCGCCATCGGTGGAGGCCAACACAGTCCCATCCTCGCCGACGCAAAAGCCGACCAAGCTCGGTCCGCCGACGTCAAGCATTTGGATGCCGCGCAACTGAACGCGCACATTGTCGGGTGTGCGGGCGGGATTCCACGTGGCCCCACCGTCCGTTGTGAATCTCACTTGGCCGCCATCCAGCGTCACCCAAGCATCGTTCGAATTCTCGACGTGAACTCCGAACGGAATTCCTCCCTGTACATACTTGAAGCTGGGCGTCTGGGCTGACACCACCCCCGAAAGGGTCAACGCAGCAAAGCTTGCGAGCATTGTTAAGCGCATGGTTCTCTCTCATTTGAAGTTGGTAACAATCGGCGAGCAATGGTTCTCGCACCACGCTCCGATTGTGTTCAATTGCAGTGAAATAGTCTTCCTAAGCCCAATTTGTTTTTGTCGCACGCAACACCAACAACAAGAAGGTCACAACTTGCAGAGTTCGCAAGTAATACTTCGCCTTATGACTTGCAACTCGCCTGCACCCGATTGCATAAATCAATCTTTCGCCGACCCTGTGCGTTGCGAAATTCGCGCCAAGGAACAAACTTTAGTTTGCCCTTCAATCAGTGATAGTCGATCTCGCAAATGCAGGTGCAGTCCGCTTCCCATCGGTAGCATTGCAAGCAACGATTAAAAATGCATACAGCGCGGCCACCCGCTCTTGTGTCAATAATCGGAAGTGCGAGCCCCGAGCGCGCGTTCAACAAAATCGGCCACAAAGGCAACCCCTTCGACTCGCGCCGTGAAGCCCCCGTCATTGTGATAGAGACCTTCCAATTCGAAGAATTCCGCTCGCGCGCCCCCGGCTTTCAAGAGACGTTGGGAATGGGCGAAGGGAATCACTTCATCCAACTTGCCGTGCATGATCAAAATCGGTGAGTTCACTTCGGCGACCCGTTCGAGCGTACTCAGTCGGTCACGGCTCAAGAGGCGCACCGGCAACCAGGGGTAAAGTTCGGCCCCAAGGTCGGGCACGGAAGTGAAGCTGCTTTCCAAAATCAGCGCGGCCACCGGCTGCTTGCCGGCCAAGTCCGCAGCCACGGACCCGCCCAGCGATTCTCCGAAGCAAATGATTTGCTCGGGCGCGAAGCCGGCGGCACCGGTGGCGTGCTCAAAAACAGCTTGAGCGTCGTGGAATAGCCCGGGCTCCGCCGGCGATCCGCTGCTGTTGCCATAGCCGCGGTAGTCGTAGAGAAATACATCCAGCCCCATGGCCAAAAACACGCGCGCGCGAAATAAGCGCTGCCCCATATTGCCGGCGTTGCCGTGGCTCTCGATCACGGCCCCGCGCGCCTTCTCACTGCGAATGTGCCAGGCGTGAATCGTCTCCCCATCCTGCGTCGGCAGGCGCAGGTCTTCAAACTTGAGAAATGCGGACGCGGGAGTTGTCTCTGGCGGCGGCCCGGGGAAGTAAATCAAGCGGCGCTGGAACAGGTACAGAAGCAAACAGACGCCCAAATATCCGCCTACGACGATAGTGAGCATTTTGCGAATAACGGGCCGCATTGGCTTGGTGCGAAGCAGGCAGGGCTGCAATCAACAACCACAATCCTACGCGCAAGAGGCCCTGTGCTCGATGAGTTCTTTGGCGAGTCCACGACTCGAAACCTTAGACTTGTGGCGTGCAGCAAAACGTCATCGAGTTGCCCCGCCTTTCGGGCCACAGCCCTAAGGGCGAGCCCCGGCCCTCGCGCCGGTCCCGCTGGCGCTTTCTAAGCCTGCTCAGCGTTCACATCCTTTTTGTGCTGCACTTGGCTCACTTGGAAGTCAACGGAAGCAGCCTGGGACCGCTTGAACCTTCGGAAGCCGGCGAAACCCTGACACTGGGTTACATCAACGCCGGCTTCATTTTTTTGGCCATCCTGATTCTGCTCACGCTGGTGTTCGGTCGCTTCTTTTGCGGTTGGGCTTGCCACCTGTTGGCCTACCAGGACGGTTGCGCCTACCTGCTCAAAAAGCTCGGCCTGAAAGTCCGGCCCTTCCGCTCGCGACTCCTGGCTTGGGTGCCGGCCTTGGCCGCGATCCAAATGTTCGTTTTGCCGAGTGTCCTACGGGCATTGGGCGGCGAGGGAATGCCCGACTTGGTCTGGCATCTTCAAAGCGAAGACTTGTTTGCGCGCATGCCGACCCTAGGCATCGCGATCGCGACCCTTCTCGTGGACGGTGTCCTAATCATTTGGTTTCTGGGCTCCAAGGGCTTCTGCAGCTACGGCTGCCCGTACGGAGCCATTTTCGCCGGTGCCGAGCGAGTTGCGCCCGGACGCATCCGCGTAAACGACGATTGCGAAGCCTGTGGACATTGCACGGATACCTGTACCAGCAATGTCCTCGTCCACGAAGAGGTTGCACGCTTTGGAATGGTTGTCGATCCAGGCTGCATGAAGTGCATGGATTGTGTCGACGTTTGTCCAAAGGACGCGCTCTCCTTTTCGTTCCGTACTCAATCTAAGCGTCCTCGCAAGCAAGCAGCCCGCCGCCCCCGCCGCAATTGGGACCTCAGTTGGCCCGAGGAATTTCTGGGCGCCGCTCTCTTTGCGGGCGCGATGTACGCCTACCGCGGGCTCTACGATTTGATTCCGCTGCTCCTGTCGTTGGGACTTGCAAGCATCACGGCCTTGGCGGGAATCGGCCTGGTTCGGTTGATTCACCGGCGCGGATTGGCTTTCCAAAATTGGGTCCTCAAGCGCGATTCCAGCTTGACCAAAGGTGGGCTTGTGGCCGCAATCGCACTGGTTGTTTATCTCGGACTGGGGATCCACAGCGCGTTCTTTCAATACGTACACGCAAGCGGGCAAACGCAATTGATCGCGGCCATGGAAGCGAGCGGGCCCGCACGTGTCCAAGCGGCCGAGCAAGCTCAAGCCAAGCTCCAACAAGCGTTCGATTGGGCCCTGCACATTTCCCCCGACCTGCGACTGCAGGTTTCCAGCGCAGCCTTCGGTGCGGGCCAAGCCGAACGCGCGCGCGAAATTCTGCAAGAAGGGGTCGAAGCGGGCAGCAAAGACCCGCGCCTGCATCTGCGCTTGGCGGAAGTTCAAGCCTCCATGGGACTGCTCGCTGACGCCAAAGACATGTTGCTGCGGGGTCTTGAACACGAACCGGGGGATCGCGACCTACGCCTGGCCCTCGTCAAAGCGGAGATCAATGCGGGCCGCTTGCCACGGGCATTCGAAGAGCTGCAACCCTTGCTCGAGGAGAATCCTCCGCGCGCGCCGATTGGATCCATGCTCGAGTGGCTCTACGCGCAACTTCCGAACGACAACTCCGTTGCCCTGGCCTACGCCAAAGCACTGCTGAGCTTTGATCAGCAACAGCCCGCGCGGCAAGTCCTCGAGCGCATCTTGGCCCGCGACCCGAATCACATAGAAGCGCAGGAACTGCTCGGATCCGACTAGTTGTTGCTTGCCTGCTTGAAAGGGTCTTCGAGCATGCAAGCGCGAAGGACTCCGCAGCCGCGTGCAATGGCTCTCGGGCCCCAAGAAAAAACCGCGCCCACTCAGAATGAGTGGACGCGGTGTATTCAATGCCCAAGGGAGTCGGGGCAAGCCGCCCGCGAACTCCTTTGAACGCCCAAATCAGGGGCAGCCGGAGATCGAGTCGCCGACGCGCACGCGCAGACCGTTGGTCAGGTCGTAATCGCTGAATGCGGGTCCGCCGCCGAGTTCGAACTCAAGCGCTTGCATGTAAAGCTCCAACCCTTCGAGGCTTCCGTCGTTGGGAACCGGGAAGGGCCAGTTGGCGATGCCCGAACCATTCACCGTTTTGAAGCGCAATCGCAAACCCGTCGAAGAAACGAGTGAGGTGCAACCGCCGCCCAGAGCAATGCTGGCGCTGAAGGGGCTGTAGGCCAGGATAGAAATGGTGCCCGGGGCGTTGTTCGCACTGGCCACTTCGAAACTGGAGTTGCCGATGGATGCGCGCGCGGGGCTTCCATCGCCGTAAAGGCTGGGTACCGTTCCAAAGCTGCAACCGTCGCCTGTGTAGACGTTGTAGTTGCCGAGCGGGGCACTGGATGACACGCCGAAGCTACCGGCGCCGGGCCCGGCCGTAAATTGACCGAGGACGACGGAGCCGCTTTCGGGTGCGGCGTCGGAGTCAAACCAGAAGTTGTAGATCGAGTTCCAGCGCAGGGGGTTGCTGCCGGTACTCCAGCTCATCTCTGTAGTTCCACGCGTGAAGCCCCAATCGTTGCCGGAGCTTTGATCAATGTCGCGAAAGCCGACATTAAAGACGCGCGCATCCGTGCAAGTCGGAAGCTTGAATTCGTCAACACCACGGGAATTGTCGCGGTTGTGCACGGCGTACTCGTAGTGATAAATGCCCTCTACCGGTCCGGTCACTTTCACAGCGACGTAAACGCGACCATCATCGGTCCCGTTGGTGTTCGAGCTCAAATCGGATCCATCCCAACGCTCGAGCACAGAACCTTCGCGCAGACTCGCTGTATGCGAGAAGTTCCAGTTGAAGCCGTTCCAAGTCGGGTTCACTGTGCGCGAGCCCAAGTTGTTTTCGCGCACGGCCTCCGGCTCGCCGCGAACGGTGTACTGGGACTGGTAGTGATAGGTCTCCCCGTTCGAGGGCTGCAAATCCGCATCGCGAACGCGCATGCGGAATTTCGGCTGGGGCAAATTGTTCACCTGAGTTTGCGACAAGCTGCGATTTCCGTCGCAAGCAGCTGCACCGCCGACCGAGGGCGAGCCGGAGTCAAAGAGCGAGCAGTTCGCGTCCCACTCACCCAACCAGGGATCAATCTCCTCGGCCGGGCCGAGCCAGAAGCTATTGCCGTTGTTTTGAGTTGCGTAGGTATCCGAGCAGCCGATTCCCAGGAAGCTCCCGCCAAAGGGATCTCCACCTTGGCAGGGAGTGCACTGACTATCTGCAAGTGCAAAGAAGCCGTGCTTCACATGGCTGTAGTCGGAGATTTGAACGATGCGGACATCGTCTTCGCGCACCATCAAGAAGGAGATGAAGGGGTGATCCTCATCCATCGGCGAAAGCCAGGGAACTTCAACACTGCCCTCGTTGCAGGACGTGGTGCTCATGGCCAGACCGTTGACCCCGTTGGGGAACACGCCCGTGCGAGCTTGAAACTCTAGACTGCTCAAAAATCCAAGGGCCACATCGGTGCCCGGAATCGTGTTCGACTGGGCTTTGGTGGGCACAGCAAAGCCGGCGCAAAACGCAAGCCCAAGGAGGGTGGAACACAGTTTCATAGTCACTTGA
>JAJDES010000488.1 GCA_029259675.1 Planctomycetota bacterium | reverse complement strand
TTGGGTTTCGTGCGCGAAAAGACTCCCTTAACTTAGCCCCGCTTTTCCCAGAGACCAAGTCGTGGACCGTCCCCTAATCGTATTGGATACCGAGCGCGCTACGGCCACTGGAGCACCCCACTTGCTCGAGTTGGGCGCTGTGCGCATCGAAGATGGGGAAGTCGTCGATCACTTCTGTTCGCTGGTCTGCCCGGATGTGCCCATCGATCCGGCTACCAGCGAAGTGCACGGGATCGAGGAGAGCGATGTGCTTACCGCACCCGATGCAGCCACCGTGCTGAACAACTTTTTGAGTTGGGCCGGGGACGAGTGGTTTGCAGCCCACGACGCGCCCTCCGACGCGCGAGTTTTAGGCTTTGAATGCGCGCGCGCAGGGATTGAGCCGCCGCGCTCGCCGTTCATTGACAGTTTGCCGCTATCCCAAGCGCTGATCACGGAGAGCCCCGATCACTCGTTGCAAACCTTGGTCGAAACGCTCGCACTTGAAAGCGATGGTGCGCACCGCGCCCTCGCCGATTCGGTGCATTGCTGGCAAGTGCTCGAGGAGTGCATCGTGCGCCTCGAACGCAAGTTGACCGCTCCGGAAGGAGGGGACCAAAGTTCACCGCTCAATGCCGCCCTCGCAGCGGAAGCGACCGTAACGGCAGCCTCGCTGCTCAAGCACAGCAAGCGCACTCCCCGCATCGGCTTGCCCGCCCGCCCGACACGCTTTCCGCGCCGCCTTAGGCCGATTGAAAAGGCGATTGAAGACGGCGCCGGTATTTCGTTCATTTATGGCGCCGACGGCCAATCCTCACGACTGAGCGTTCAACCTCGCGTGCTCTACCAAATGCGCGAGCACGGATACCTGGAAGCTCTTTGTGATCGAGCCGGGATCCTCAAGACCTACCGACTCGACCGCATCCAGCGCGTTCTGGCATAAGTAAGCTCAGCACGCGCTTCGATCCCCCTTCTCCAGGCCAAGCTCCTGGACCTCACTTCCGATGACTGCCAAGAGCACCGAACTTCGAAACATCGCCATCGTCGCCCACGTTGACCATGGCAAGACCACGCTGGTGGACGCGATGTTTCAATTTGCAGGCACCTTCCGCGTGAACCAGCAGGTTCGCGAACGAGCCCTGGATTCCAACGATCAAGAGCGCGAGCGCGGCATTACGATTTTGGCCAAGAACACGGCCATTGAGTACCACGGTACGCGCATCAACATCGTCGATACGCCGGGGCACGCCGACTTCGGCGGACAAGTCGAACGCACGCTCAACATGGCCGATGCCGTGCTGCTCCTGGTCGATGCCTTTGAAGGGCCGATGCCGCAAACGCGCTTTGTGTTGCGCAAAGCCTTTGAAGCCGGATTGCCCGCCCTGGTCATGGTCAACAAAGTCGACCGCCCCGATCAACGTGCTGAGAAGGTATTGGACGAAGTTTTTGACCTCTTCGTCGAACTCGGAGCCCACGATGAGCAACTCGACTTCCCCGTGGTTTACGGCTCGGGACGCGACGGTTGGGCCACGGCCGAACTCGACCAAGAGAGTGACAATCTCGAACCTTTGTTCGACATGATCATGACCAAGGTCGCCGCTCCCAAAGTGGATCCCGATGGGCCGCTTCAATTCCAAACCGCCACAATTGAGTACGACGATTTCCTTGGGCGTGTCGGCGTGGGGCGCGTCCTGCGCGGAACGATTCGTCAGGGCTCGCGACCGCTGGTCTGTCACCCCGACAACGCAAAACCGGGCTCCTCACTGATCAAAAACCTTTTCCGTTACGAAGGGCTCAATCGAGTCCCCACGGATTCTGTTCCCGCCGGAGACATCGCAGTTGTGGCCGGAATCGAAAACATCTCGATCGGCGACACCCTTTGCGATCCCGATCACCCCGACCCCCTGCCGGCGATCAGCATCGACGAACCGACATTGTCGATGGTCTTTTTCGTCAACGACTCACCCTTCGCCGGCAAGGAAGGTCAGTTTGTGACCAGTCGCCAAGTTCACGCGCGATTGATGCGCGCTGCACTCGGTGATGTAGCCCTGGAAGTCGCCGCCACCGCGGGCAAGGACGCCTTCGAAGTGAAGGGTCGCGGAATCATGCACCTGGGCGTGCTGGTCGAAAACATGCGCCGCGAGGGCTATGAGTTTTCGGTGGGCAAGCCGCACGTCATCATCAAAGAAGTCGATGGAACGGTTTGCGAGCCCTACGAGCGTGCAACCATCGAAGTCCCCGGTGAATCCGCCGGCAAGATCATTGAGTACCTCGGTCGGCGTCGCGGCGAAATGCTGCACATGGACTCCTTGGGTTCGATCACCAAGCTCGAGTTCTCCGTACCCGCTCGCGGCCTAATCGGCGCCCGCACCGCTCTCCTGACCTTGAGCCAAGGCGAAGCCATCCTGTCGCACGTCTTTGAGGAGTGGTGCCCCGACGGCGGTCCGATTCCTCGCCGCACCGGCAGTGTGCTCGTATCCAGGGCCACGGGCCCGACCGTCGCCTATGCACTGGATACTCTTAGCGATCGCGGTCAATTCTTCGTGCGCCCCGGCGACGAAGTTTATGAGGGCATGATCGTCGGTGAACAAGCTCGCGCCGGGGACCTGCCCGTCAATGTTTGCCGCACCAAGAAGTTGTCCAATGTGCGCTCCGCCAACAAGGACATCGGCGTGCGCCTGAATCAAGCTCGGGACATGTCACTCGAGGAGTGCCTTGAGTACATCGAAGACGACGAATTGCTCGAAGTGACCCCCAAGAGCCTGCGATTGCGCAAACGCGTGCTTTCAGCCGACGCCCGCCGCAAGGTGACCCGCGCCGGCAGCTGAACCAGTACGCGCGGCTGAAGCGCCGCCGCACAGCACAGTTTTCTTGATTGCGAAAAGAGTTGGGCACGGGCGCCCAACTCTTTTTTCGTCGCTAATTCGGTTCAAGCGCTGACCGTTGAAACCGCTGCCTCGATCGGGTGGACTTGCGCGCTAAGGCTTGCGGGCTAGCGCAATGACACCGGAACGCCAATCGGCCCGAGGTCGCTGTCCCGCAGTCGGAAGTAGCCCTCTCCGCGCGGGAAAGAGACGTTCGGGCCGTAGCCGTGGAGATGCAACCAGGATTCCGCCGAGTGCTCCAACAAGACCATGGGTGAGTCCACATCGGCCACTCCCGGTCCAGCAACCCTTTTGGCCTTGCGGGGCATGGGGTGAGCGCTGACTCGCAGGCCGCCATCCAAACTGGATTGCACGCGCAGTTTGAATTTTCCGAACTCGACCATCGCCCCGGCTCCGTATTGCTGATTGTGCTGCAAGGCTTCCTCCAGTGCTCCGAAGAACAGCCTGTTTGCACGCCCGATGGTTTGCCACTGCGGATAACGCGTCGTCAGCGGAGAGTTTGGAAACAAGATGGCAACCAAGACCAGCAGCTGAGTTCCAAGCACGGCCGTGCGCATCCATTTGCCATGCGCGAGCATGAGCGACTGCCCAAGAAGTCCGCCGAGCAACGCCGCACTTGGGACCAGCAAACTGGTCGCGTGCCGTGTGGCCAAGCGAGGCGAGTCCAAGGCACCCAACATGACGGCGCCGACCCAGGCACACAGAGCAATGGCGATGCAGACTTGATTCGCGGTCAAGAAGGGAAGGGTGAGCTTGGAACCCTCCCGCGGGGTATCTCTGTTGGACCTGGACCACATAAGGTAGAGAGTCCATCCCCAACCGGCCCACAAGAGCAATGAAGCAATCCAAACTTCACGGCCCTCGTGATTGAAAAACCCGGAGAGCATTGTCGCCAAGCCTTCGACCAACGAACTCTCATCCACACTGCCTTTGTAGGAGCCCAACGTCCCCAGCAGCTCGAAGCGCCAAAACATATTTGCGGCTAGCGCACTCAACATGGCTACGCATGTCAAACGGCGTGCCGATGCCACCTTTCCGTTGCGCCAAGGTTGCAATAGGAATGCGCCCAGAACAGGCGCAACCAAACCAGACTCCTTCGTCAGTCCCGCCATACCGGCGCACAGAAAGGCTCCCAACAAGCGAGTTCGCGTCAGCGGTCCTGTGCAGAGCAATAGTGTGCCGGCGATCAGAATGTCACTCATCACATCAGCGCTGCGCGCGACGGATGGAATCATGGCCGCCTGTGCCGGATGAAGCAGAAGCACCGCCCCGGCGACGAGCATGCCGGCTCGTTTGGCCGAACCGAAGCGAGCGGCCAAGAAACCCGCTTGGCAAGCGAGTAGTCCGTAGGCCGCCAAACGCAAGAAGTGATACAGCTGAGCTTGGTCGCCGAACAGCCTCCACTGCAGGCCGAACAAGCCCGTGAACGCGGGGCGCCAAAATAGAATGCCGTCCAACATTCCCTGCAAATAGCGCTGCTGAAAAAAGTCGGCCGGATTCGAGAGCGCACGGTCACCCTGAAGGATAATCGACCAGGTATCCGCGCCATTGATCGGCAGCTTCAGAGCAAAGCCCCAAACCCCGAAAACAAGGGCGAACAAGGCCAGCATGGGGAGCAGGGCGCTAGCCAAGCCAAAGTGCAGAGAAGCGCGCGTCATCGGCTCCGCACTCGCTGCAACCTCACCTACAGCGTGGGAGGTCTTTGCTTCTGCATCGACGCCTTTATTCCTCACCCAAGTATCCGATAGCGCGCAAGGCGTCCTCAGCTTCAACGTCCACTTCGCCGCGAGCCCCTTCAACGCGCACCCCGCTGGGCATGCGCGTCAAATGGAACAGCAACTCCCGCAAGCGCGCGACTTGGTCGGGCTGTTCGGCTGCCAAATCTATTGTTTCGGACGGATCGCTGTCCAAGTCGAAGAGTTGTGCCCTTCCCGAAAGCTCATCGACAATGAGCTTCCAGCCCCCGTCGCGAACCGCTTGTCGATTGATCCCCCGCCAAGAGCTTTCGGCCAAATGGGGCACCGGTGGCATGGACTCTCCGCGTAGAAGCGGAACAACGCTGCGACCTTGAAAGTGTGTTTGTGCTTCGAAGCCGAGCAGCTCGAACAGTGTCGGAGCAACGTCGATGTGCCGGACCAGTTGTTCCCTGGCCGTGCCGACATGGCGGGCCCCCAAGCCCGGAATGCGCCAAATCATCGGCACGTGCAAGGCTTCATCAAACAGCCAGTAGCCGTGCTTTAGGGAACCATGGTCAAACAGCTCTTCGCCGTGATCCGAAGTCAGGAGCACGATCGTGTCGTCGCTCAAGCCGTGCTGCTGCAGCATCGCAAAAACCTGGCTGACATCCTGCGTGATCTCGCGCACCTCAGCGTCGTACAGCGCAATCAAGTAATCGCGATCAGTCTGGCTCAACTCTTCTGTCAACCGGCCGTCCTTCACCAATTTTCCGACGAGACCGGCCTTCACGAGTTTGTGCTCGCTCTGCAAGTTGCCTAGGAAATCGCTGGAGTTCTTCGGCTCGTAGGGCCCATGGGGATCCAGGAAGTGCAGGTAGAGCAAGAAAGGACTCCCCTCTTCGCGCGTCCTCAACCACTTCTTGGCGCCCGACAACACCCATTCGCTGTCGGCTTGAAATCCGGGCTTTAGGGACAACCTCTCAAAGCCCTGGGCAAAACCCCGCCCTTTGCTGATGTGGGGATTCTCGGAAAACCCAATCACTTGATAGCCCTGCTCGGCGAAAACCTCGGGAAAGGTCAGCAGGGAATCGGCCAGCCGATTCGAAGTTTCCTCCTCGACGACACCATGTTGGCTGGGGTACAGCGAAGTGAACATGGAGGCCATGGAGGGCTTTGTCCACGGCGCGTTGGCCAACGACGATTCGACCACAATCGAATCTTCGGCAAAAGCACTCAGACCTGCTGACGTTTCCCGACCGTAGCCGTAAAGACTCAAGTGATCCGCGCGCAAGGTGTCGATTACGATAATGACGACGTTTTTGCCGCTCAGCGATTCCTCCCCGCTTCCGGAACAGGACGTGGTGAGTGCAAGTAAAGGGCCGGCGAAGATGCCCGAGAGACTTAGAAAGCGCTTCATACGGCGCGCCATCATAGCGACCTGGACCCCAGCCGATCAGATTTCGATTCAATCGCTATTCGACACGGCATCAGCCTAGAAATTGCCGGCGCCGGCTTCGGAATCGAGCAAGCTCAACTTTTCCGCTACTTCCTGGGTGCGAAAGTGGTCGGGGAAATTCTCCGTCAAAATGGATTGGGCTTCGCGCAAGGCATTGCGGGCCGTTTCCACTTCTCCCAGGGAGCCGAGAACGACGCCCCAGCGCAGAAGGTTCGTCGCCAGGGGTAGGCTATCGGCGACATAGAGATCTCTTCCGCGCTCAACCGCTTCCCGGGCCAAGGTCTCCGCTTCGAACAACTCGCCCGTTTCGGTCAGTATGGCGGCCAAATCACTTTGGATTGAAAGGGTCAAGTGATCACCGGGGCCGCTGAGTTGTAGCGCCTGCTCCAGCGCTGCTCGCAATTCCAGCTCGGCCTGGTCCAAATTCCCCAGGGAATGTTGCAAGAGACCCAAATTCACGCGCGTGCGAATGCTCGACGGATGCTGCTCGCCGAACAGCTTCAGTTCTCCGGCCAGGACATCGCGCAAAATGGTCTCGACCTCGTCCAGCTGACCGAGTGAATAAAGCGCTGCCGACAACTCCTTGGCGCGAACCATGGTTTCCAGGTGATCGGGTCCGAACTTCTTGCGACTCCGCGCCCAAGCCTGGCGGTAAACCTCCTCCGCCTCTTTGGTGCGACCGGTCCATTGCAGCAAGTGCCCGATGGCCGACGCCGTCTCCAAGGCCTCTTCACTGTCGGGGCCAAGTTGTTCGATCAGCAGCGTTTCCGTTTCACGCAACAACTCTTCCGCTGCGTCCATCTTTCCAAGCAAAGTCCAAACCCGCCCGAGCCCCTGGGCGATGGTCAAGGTGTGCGGATGCTCGGGACCAAGCGTCTTGCGCAACTGCTCAAGGGTCGAGATGTACACGGGTTCGGCTTCATCAAAACGCTCTTCCGTACGCAAGAAATTGGCGTAATTGGAAGCCGCAACCAACGTTTCTGAATGTTCGGCCCCGTACTTGCGGGCGTAGTTCGCAAAGCAGAGCTTGAAGATCGCCTCCGCGTCTTCCTTGCGTCCCGCCATCGTGTAGTAGATGGCCAAATTCTCATTGCACTCCAAGCTGCAATCATCCAGCTCGCCCAAAGCGAGCGTCGAGCGCTCACGAACGTCTTCCAATAGAGCAATACCCTCCAGCAACTGCCCCCTGTCGGCCATGGCAACGCCTTGGACCACAAGCGACGAAAGACTATCGCGATCGTCAGCGCCCCATGCTTTCACGCTCTCTTCGTGAACTTTGACAGCTAATGCCTGCGCCTCTTGATTGTTTCCTTGACGCCTCAAAACCTCGGCCAGCATGAGCTCCAAATCAGCTCGCTCGCGCGTGTAAGCAACGCCCGACGCATCCATGATCGCAAGCGCACGGTTCAAGTGCGAATGGGCTTCCTTGAAGAAGCCCAAGCGAAAGTAAGTTTCGCCCAAAGTCGCCCGCAAGGACTTCTCCACGCTGGGCAATTGCGCAAAGCGACCGCCCGCTTGGGACTCTTGATCGATGCGGCCGGCGGCTGCATCGAGCACCTCCCGCATGAGCACATCGCGACCTCTCCCAAAGGAGGACGACGGTGCCGCAGCGCCCAGCAAATCCTTGTTGAGGAATTCGTTGATAGCACCTGCCCTTTGCGCTTGAAGCAAAGCTTCGCGCGACTCAGCTTCCGCACGCTTTTCCGCCAAACCGGCGCGCTCCGCCTCGTTCTCGGCCAGTTGCAAGGCCCGGTCCAATTGCTCGTTCAGGGCGCGCGCGGACAGCAGCCCGATACTCGTACCCAAGATCCCCAGTATCAGCGAAAACAGGACGGCCACGGTGGCGATGCTTGCAGCGCGATGCCTGCGCACAAGCTTGCGCGTGCGATACCAAATGCTGGGAGGCGCCGCCTCGATCGGGCGCTCTTCTAGGAACGAACTCAAGTCGCGAGCCAGCGCAGCTGCCGTGGGGTAACGCCGATCCCGCTCCTTCTCCATGCAGCGCAAGACGATCCAGTCCAGCTCGTCCGGTACGAATTCAACACCTTTGGATCCCGCGCCCTGTGCGGAACGTGAAACCGTCGCACTTGGCTTGCGCGGCGTATCTTCGAGTATCGCGCGCTGGAGGGCTTCCACCCCTTGGCTCTCCACTTCGAATGGAGACTCGCCGCACAATAGCTCGAACAAGAGCACGCCGAGGGCATAAACATCGCTGCGCGTGTCCACGTCGATGCCCTCCACCTGCTCGGGACTCATGTAGAGCGGCGTTCCAAGCAAGTGGCCGTCGCGCGTCGCAAAGCTGCCGGGCGTCAATCTGCGATCCGTCGCCTTCGCGATGCCGAAATCGATGACTTTCGGCTGAGCCTCCCCGTCCACCTTGGTGACCAATACGTTGGTCGGCTTGATGTCGCGGTGAATGATGCCCTTTTGATGCGCGTGCTGAATGGCGCGACAAACAGAGAGAATGAGTAGCAAGCGCCCCTCCAACGCCAATCCCTCAGTCCGGCAGAACTCCGTAATCGGCGCTCCGTCCACATACTCCATGGCGAAGTAGGGACGACCTCTATCGGTTGCGCCCGCCTCGTAAACACGGGCGATGTTCGCGCTTTCCATCAGCGCCAAGGCCTGGCGTTCGGCCTCGAAACGCGCAATGACGGCCCGCGTATCCATGCCGAGTTTGATCACTTTCAGCGCCACCGAACGCCGCACCGGCTCTTCTTGCTCCGCCAAGAAAACCGTGCCAAAGCCGCCCTGCCCCAACTCACGAATCAGCCGGTACGGCCCGATCCGATCGCCCAAGTTCAATTCATCGGGGGCATCGGTCACCCGCGCCAAGCGCTGCAAAAGCGGAACGGGCTCGCCTCCGATGCGCGAGTCAGCAACCGCGTGCGCCGCGAGCAAGCGCTCTACGGAATGGCGCAGCTCTTGGTTCGAACCGCAGCGCTCGAATAGGAACCCCGCGCGCTCTTGCTCGGACAATTCCAAGGCATCGAGGAAAACTTCCTTGGCGTGCGGGGTCGGAGTACTCATACAAACCTACTCGGTCCCGCGGGAGAGGATTTCCGACAGACGAGCTCGGGCGTAGGCCCATTCGCGCATGACGGTTCGCTCGGAAACGTCGAGGGCCAATGCCGTCTCCTCCACGGAGAGTCCGGCAAAATAGCGCAAGCGCGCAACATCGGCGGCGGCCGCATCCTCCTTGCGCAACTGCTCTAGTGCATCATCCAAATCCAAGAGCCGTTGCGGGTCTTCTTCGAGAACGACGTCAGCGACGGTTAAAGAAACCCTGGCTCGCTCGCCGCCGCGCTTGGCGCTTTTGGCCCGCCTGGCATGATCCACGAGTACGCGGCGCATGGCCTCAGCCGCGGCGCCGAAGAAATGCCCGCGACCCTTCCAATCCATTTCCGAATCGCCGACCAAGCGCATGTAGGCTTCGTGCACCAAGGCCGTTGCCTGGAGAGTATGGGCAACGCGCTCGGAACCCATGCGGCGGGCGGCGAGAGATCGCAACTCGCCGTAAACCAGGGGCAAAAGCTCGCTCCACGCGTCTTCGCGCTCGCTCGCTTCGTGCAGCAGCCTGGTTACTTGCTTGGGGTCTATTTCCACGGTGCCGCCCAGTCGTCGAGCGCAACGCAAAGACCGAGGCCTGTCTTGGGCAAGGCGGCGCAGATGACCTGGGCCTCGCCTCGCTGCCCTCTGCCGGCGGACATGCGCATTTGCTCTGATTGGACTGTGCAGCATATTAGCTGGGCCACTGCCCTGTGTGGGGCGGGCTCACAATCCCATGCGCAATTTCCCTTCTCCAGCTGCCACCAAAATTCGATTTTCTACTCCAGGGGCTCTGCGCGGACTCAGAGTGGGCCCAGGGTGGACCCAGGGTGGACCCAGAGTGGACGCAGAGTGGACGCAGTGGGAAAACACACGGAACCCAGCGCGATCCTGAGTCCTCAATTGCGGCTCGTCACATTTGCACTCAGCCGGCAAGCATTGGGACGGCTATTGGAGCGGCTTGCGAAACAGGTAGACAAAGCGCGAAGTCGTATCGCGACCAGAACGGCTGCCGTCAAAGATGTTCCAGTCGAGCGTGTCTTCTTCGGAATTCAAGACGTAAGACTCGGATTCGAGCACGAAGCCTGCGGCCTCGACCTCGGCGCGCACCAATGATGCTTCAACGCGGTGCAGGCGCTTGCCCTCCTCGATCCCCGCGCCGGCCTTGGCATGGTGATCCACGACTCCGAAGATGCCGCCCGGCCGCAGCACGCGAAAAACCAATCGATTGAATGCGGCTCGGTCCACTTCCTGCCACTTGAAATCGTGATAAAAGCGAATCAGTAAAGCCGCGTCCAAGCCCTCCGGTAAGCCCGAATCATCGAACTCTTCGTCCAATCGAACGACATTGGGTAGACGCCCGTCCTTCAATCGTTCGGTCAGAGGCTTGTCTGCAAATACGCGCAGAGGTATGGCCGTATTTTGGCAGTACACCAAACCCGTGGAGCCGACGGCGCGCGAGAGTATTTCCGTGTAGTAGCCGTCACCAGCCATCAAGTCAGCGACGTGCATTCCGCGCTTGATGTCAAAGAAATCGAGGACTCGTTGCGGCCGGCGATTTTCGTCGCGTTCAAGGTCGCTCTTCAATCGCTCGGGATGGCCAATGGAGACACCGACGGGATCGTCCAAGCTACTTCGCTGCGTGCCCATCGCCGTTGCGAGAATTGTGCCGAGCGCCAGCCCACAGGTTGCAATCCATTTTCCCATGCCCATTAGTTTAGCTGGTCCGGCGAACCAAATCTGCAAGAGCGGCGTATCTCTCCCGGGCCATCGGACAAGAATGAACCCTGTCCCAAGGCGCCGCGAGTTTGGCCGGACTGAACCAACCGCGTGAGAGCTCGCAAGCCGAAGAGCGCAAAATTCCCATCGAGCGGCTGGCAATGGGGACGACACGGCCAAATGACAGTTTGGGGCAAGCCCCCATAGTGACCACACGCCTTGCTCAATTCGAAAGAGCCCCCTTTCCGGGGCACAGCGCCCCATGGAGGCCCCGCTAAAGTCTGCGCGTCTTGCGGCCCACCAGCCCCCTGCTATCCTCGATTGGTTCGCCCCTATCAAGGGGAGCTGTGCGCGCAACCGCACGTCAGAACATTTGCGCCGCAGCAATTGAGGGGATCACATTGTCTAATTACTTAGTTTTTGAACGCACGCTTTCAATTATAGGTTGTGCAAGTGCTATGCGCTTGCCGGCGTCCAAGCGAAATAAGCAAGCCGAGCTGTTGAGCACAAACTCCGCTTGCGCAATCAGCAAACCTGTACGGTTCAATTTGAATTGCACCAAGCGCTTTGCGCTGTGCTGTCTGTTTAGTCTTGTCACCCTCGCTTGCAGGCCCGACGGATCCTTTCAAGCACCGCTCGACATCAATGGAGGTGCAGCCCCGGCAACTGGATCCGGGCCCGCACCCATATATCTACTCTCTGCACTTTTGGCCAATCCAAGCGGGCATCCCGGCTTTGAGCACATTGCCGTTGCCGACCTCGATGGCGATGGGAATCGCGACATTGTTTGCACATCGGCCTTGGGCGACAGCGTGAGGGTTTACCTGCAAAACCCCAAGCGTCAGTTCGGACCCGGAGCAGAAAATGTCTTTGAACCGCCGACTCTTCAGGTCTCAAATCCAACAGACATTGCTGTGGCAGACCTCGATTCCAACTCTTTGGATGACGTCGTCACCGCAAGTCGCGGCGCCAACCTGTTGGTGATCGGCCTGCAAACAAGCCCGGGACAATTCCAGCGAAGCGAAGTCGAAGTATTCCGCCCCGAGCAATTGACCATTTTGGATTTGGACCGAGACGGTCGCCTGGATCTGGCGGTTCGATCCCTACAGGAAGTGATCCCGCTCTTCCAAGATTCGTCGGGCCACTTCGCCCCCAACAAGCGATTGGCGGGCTCCATCGACGGTGCGCTCTTTTTCGGAGTGGATCTCACGTCGTTTGCAGCTGCAGATCTAAGCGGCAATGGTTTGCCCGACCTGCTGGCCGCCTCTCCGCAAGCAACCGATGGCAAATCGGGTCCGCGGGCCATACTGCTGCCCCAAGTTTCGCCGAACACCTTCTCCGACTTGCCGCGCCTGACAATTGAAGCCGGCTCCACGTTTTCGGGTATGGACAATTTGGCCATCGCCGACATCAATCAGGATGGCTTGCTGGATTTTGTAACTGCCGGTTTCGAGAGTTCCAATTTGGCGCTATTCAAGCAGCACAATGACGGATCTTTCGGAGTACCTGATGAGCTGTTAGTGAGTCCATTCAGCAATCCGATTGATCTCGTCCTGACCGACATCGACCACGACGGGGACATCGATATCGGCACAGCGAACGACAAGGGCCTGCTGTTTTACTTTCAAGATGCCGAGCACGAGTTCCAGCGCGCCTTC
>JAJDES010000487.1 GCA_029259675.1 Planctomycetota bacterium | reverse complement strand
CGGCAAATTGTTCGCAAGTCTGCGCTGCGACACCTGCCACAACGACGGGCCCCTCGCTCGCGGGCCAAACCTCGAAAATCGATTCGGGCAAGGCGTTGCGCTTGAAGGCGGCGGCAGCGCTCTCTTCGACGCGGAATACGTTCGCGAGTCCATCCTCAACCCCAAACAAAAAATTTCGGCCGGATACCAACCGCTCATGCCGACCTACCAGGGCCAACTCAGCGAAGAACAGATCTTGCAGGTCATCACCTACCTCAAATCCCTTACGAGCGAGGGCCAGTGACCATGTCTAGTCAGCAGACAGCGAGCAGCGCAGCTCTTGGGAAAGCGGACTCGGTCCCCCAGGACTCCTACATTTCCAATGAGTACGGGATCAAGTCCTGGCTCTTGACCTTGGACCACAAGCGCATCGCGATCCTCTACCTGATCTCGATGACCGCTTTCTTCTTCCTCGGCGGAGCCTTTGCCGTGGCCATCCGCCTCGAGCTCTTGACCCCCCACGGGGACTTGATGGAAGCCGAGACCTACAACAAGTTCTTCACCCAGCACGGCATGGTGATGGTCTTCTTCTTCCTGCTGCCGTCGATCCCGGCGGTCTTCGGAAACTTTCTCTTGCCGCTCATGCTCGGCGCTAAGGATCTAGCCTTCCCGCGCCTCAACCTGCTGTCCTGGTACATCTTCATGATCGGGGGCATCCTCGCCCTCTACGCGATCATCACCGGCGGCGTGGACACCGGTTGGACCTTCTACACGCCCTACAGCAGCACCTATGCCAACTCGCAAGTCATGGTGGCGGGCATCGCCCTATTCATCACCGGCTTCTCATCGATCCTGACCGGACTCAACTTCCTGGTCACGATCCACCGCATGCGCGCGCCGGGTCTGACTTGGTTCCGCTTGCCGCTGTTTGTTTGGGCCCACTACGCGACCAGCGTGATCATGCTGCTGGGCACTCCGGTCTTGGCGATCACCATCTTGATGTTGGCGTTGGAGCGCGGCTTCGGCATGGGCTTCTTTGACCCCAAACTTGGTGGCGATCCAATCCTGTTCCAGCACCTGTTCTGGTTCTACAGCCACCCGGCGGTCTACATCATGATCCTGCCGGCCATGGGCGTGATCAGCGAGGTCATCAGCTGCTTCGCCCGCAAACGCGTTTTCGGCTACCACTTCATCGCTTTCTCAAGCATGGCGATTGCAGTGCTCGGCTTCCTCGTTTGGGGGCACCACCTGTTCGTCAGCGGGCAATCGGCCTACGCGGGCATGGTCTTTTCCTTCCTCAGCATGGTGGTTGCGATCCCATCAGCAGTGAAGGTTTTCAATTGGTCGGCCACGCTGTTCAAGGGTTCCATCTCCCTACAGACGCCCATGCTCTATTGCCTGGGCTTCATCGGTCTATTCACCATCGGCGGCCTAACCGGGCTCTTCCTCGCGACCCTTTCAGTCGATGTCCACCTGCACGACACGTACTTCGTCGTAGCTCACTTCCATTACGTCATGGTCGGCGGTGTGGTCATGGCCTACATGGCGGCAATTCACTTCTGGTGGCCCAAAATCACCGGGCGCATGTACCCGGAAATGGCCGCGCGCTTTTCGGCAATCGTCATTTTCATCGGCTTCAATCTGACCTTCTTCCCGCAGTTCCTGCTGGGCTACTTGGGCATGCCGCGCCGCTATCACGTCTATCCCGATGAATTCCAAGTGCTCAATGTCTTTTCGACAGCCGGCGCTTCCATCCTCGGGATCGGCTACTTGATTCCGATGGTCTACTTCGTCTGGTCCCTATGGTGGGGCAAGCCGGCAAGCTCCAATCCGTGGCAAGCCAAGGGACTGGAGTGGACGATTGCTTCACCGCCGTCGCCCCACAACTTTGAACAGATTCCGGTTGTGACCGAAGAGGCCTACGCCTACGCGAGCGACGCCCAGTTCGTCTCTGCCTTCGACACCGACGATCAAGCCAAGCAGTCGAGCCATGTCTGAACTCACATCCAATCCGGGTCTGGCCCATCACTTTGAGGATCTCGAGCAACAGCACGAATCCATGACCCTGGGCATGTGGGCCTTCCTGATCACGGAAGTCATGTTCTTCGGTGGACTGTTCACGCTCTATGCGATTTATCGTTGGCAGTATCCCGACGCCTTCAGCGAATCCAGCAACAAGCTCAGCGTTCTCCAGGGCGCAGGCAACACGGTCGTCCTGATCGGCAGCAGCTTGACCATGGCGCTTTCCATCTGGCGCGCCCAACACGGGGACATGCGCGGAACCGTGCGCTACTTAGTCGCAACTCTTTTGTTGGGATCGGTGTTTCTCGTGGTCAAGGGCTTTGAATACAGCCACAAGTTCCATGACCATTTGGTCCCGGGCGCCCACTTCGACGTCAGCCAGTTCCTGATGCCCGAAACCCAAGCCCACGGAGCACTGTTCTTCTCGCTCTACTTCGCCATGACCGGCATGCACGCCCTGCACATGGTGATCGGCATGGTCGCCCTCTTGATCTTGATCAAGCGCGTAAGGCGCGGGCGCTACTCGGCCGAGAATTACTCCGCTTTGGAGCTGATGGGCCTTTACTGGCACTTCGTCGACATCGTTTGGATTTTCCTTTTCCCGCTTCTGTACTTGATTGGCCGCACTTGGACACCGGCATGAGCCACAACATCTCCAGCCTGGGTTACTACCTCAGGGTCTTTGCGACCTTGCTCATTCTGACTGCCGCGACGGTGGGCGCCGCCTTCATTGACTTTGGGGCCTTTTCCACGCCCATCGCCATGACGATTGCTATGACCAAGGGATTGCTGGTCGTGCTTTTCTTCATGCACGTTTGGCACAGTAAGAAGCTCACATGGCTCTTCGCCGCCGCCGGCTTTCTTTGGCTTGTCATCCTGATCGGCATGACCTTCGGCGACATTGTTTCGCGCGGCTGGCAAGGACAACCCGCGCTCTAAAACGCAGCGTCAATGCGATCGAGAGTCGTCGCAAATGAGAGCTTCGATTCGTGCGCTCAGCAAAGTACGCTCAAAGCTTTGTCCACATCCGCCTCATCGTTGTAGATGTGAAAGGCAAGCCGCAGAAATTTGCTGCGCACCGCGGCAGTGATCCCCGCGGCTGACAGGGCCTCGCGTGCACCCGCGGGATCGGCCAGGGGCATCGCTACGATTGCCGACGGGTGCTCCACGCCGAAGAGCGGCTCAATCCCACGCGCTTCCAGCCCCATCCGAAATCGGCGCGCAAGCTCCAAGTCGTGGGCCTCTATGGCCGCGGCACCGAACTCTCGCAAGACTTCAATCGACTCTGCGGCACCGGCCCAAGCCGTCCAGCCCTTGGAGATGTCAAATCGGCTGGCATCATCGGCAAACTCCAACGGCGGTCCGTAGTAGCGTTCCTGGGGAAAGCTTGCGGAAGCCCAACTTGCAAACAGAGGCTGCAAGGCGTCGCGGTGTTTCGGTGCTACGTATAGGAACGCTGTTCCGCGCGGTGAAAGCATCCACTTGTAGGCACCCGTCGCAAGGAAATCGATGCCCTCAAGCGGTATGCGCAGGGCCCCTGCGGATTGGGTCGCATCGATAAACAGGCGCGCATCGTGTTTGCGACAGGCTTCAACGATCGGCTCCAAGCTCAGCCGGTAGCCATTGGAACTTTGCACATGGGAAACCGCCACGACACTTGTGTTCCCGTCAATGGCGGCGAGCAGATCCCCCAGTCCGTCTTTCCCGCGCGGATACTCGACCATGCGCGCTTCAAATCCGCGCCGCTCCTGCAGCAGCCAGGGGAAAAGGTTGCTGCGAAATTCCTCGGTCCCCAGGACCAAATTGGCCCCCGTCCGGAACGGAAGCTGTTCAGCCACTAGTGTTGCGGCCGGTGCGACGGCCGGCATCAAAGCCAGGTCCTGCGCCGCGCAGCCCAACAATTGCGCGCAGGACTCCCGAGCGCGCTCGCCCGCTGCTTCCCAATCTTTCCAGTCGCCCTCACCTCTTGCGCGCGCCTCGAGCACGCGTCGAGCTGCTGCGAGGGCCGGGGCCGGCAAAGGCCCCCAAGTCGCGCAATCCAAGTAGGTGCGCTTCCGCACCGCAGCAAAGAGCGAATCCATGCGTTGAGCATCCATGGACGAATCCTACACCGTGCCCGAGCAGGAAACTCAATAGCTCTCTATCATGCTCCGTCAATCTCGGCCCCCCATCCAGGCACACGCCCAAGGCCACTCGAGAAGAGTCTCCAAATGCGCACTCTGCTGACCGCCGCTCTGGTATTAGGTTTCCTTTCACCTCAGCCCACCCAAAATCTTTCGCCGTTCGAGCTGGCCATGAATATGGCCGAACGCTCGCTTGGCGAGGGCAATTTGCGCCGGGCGCGCGACGAGGTCGAGCGTGCGCTTGAACGCGACTCCAAATCCATAGCGGCTTGGGAACTGCGAGCACGCGTGGCGGGCGCGGCCGACGATCGAGACGAAGAAGTGTTCGCGCTGCACAGGCAACTGCGTTTATCCATCGCCCAGGGCATGCGGAGTCGCGACCAGCAACCGCTCTTGGATCGCCTGGCCGAGCTCGACCCGATCAGCACGGATTCGCTTTCGATGAATGCGTACTTCCTTGAAAAGTTGCTGCCCATTGCCCGTCGCTACGAAGGCGAAAATCGGCCCCACGCGGCCATCGCCACCTTCCGTGAAGTTCTGGCCTTGGATCCCGAGAGCGAAGAGGCGCGCGCGGCAATCGAGCGCATCGCTTCGCAGCCGGACCCCAGTCTCGCTGCCGCGGCCAAGCCCAAGGATTTGTTTGCGGATATCTCGGACGAGTGGATTCGCAAGCACGACGAGAAGCACGATGAGTGGGGCAAGCGCGCCAAGCAAAAGACGGAGCACTACACGATTCAAACCAACGCCGGTTACAAGGTCTTGCTGCAAACGGCCGCCGCTATGGATCAAATGAACGCCTTCTACAAGGTGTTCTTTGAATATGACGGCAACTCCCCTCGAATCGACATCAACGTCTTTAAGAACCGTGAGGAATATCTCAAGAAGGGAATCGGACCGCCGCAAGAGTGGTCTGGTGGACACTTCACCGGCGGCGCAGTCGAAACGTACTTGGAAGATGGTGGCTTTGCTGCAACTCAAACCACGCTCTTCCATGAAGCGGCGCATCAATTCGTAAGCCTATCCACTCGCGCCGCCGGTTGGCTAAACGAGGGGCTCGCCTCTTTCTTCGAAGGCTGCCGCATGCTCCCCAACGGGACGGTGCAGATGAATCTGCCCGCAACTCAGCGCCTCTTTCCACTCGCTCAGCGCATGAGCGTAGGTTGGATGAAGGATGAAAAGGACGGCATCGGCGAAGATCCGAATCAAACACCAAGTACGTCTCCAACTTTTCGAATTGTGCTTGAAAACAAGTACAAGTGGGGCCCGCCCTGGTACGCGCCCACATGGGGGGTGGTGTACTTCCTCTACAACTATCAAGACCCCTTTGACGGGCGCTTCATCTATCGCAAGACCTTTCGCGAGTTCATCAACAAGTCCAGCAAGGTTGGCGAAGGTGCGATCAAGACCTTCGAGAAAATCGTTCTGCAACAACCGGCTGAACCGACCAAGGGCACCGAAAGCACGGTTGCTCTACCCGAAACCGTCGAAGATCTAAACGAGATCTGGCAAGAGTGGATCCTCAAACTCCGCAACGAGTACAGCGGAGCGACGCCGGCCGAGCGCCCGTGGCTGCGCTGGGCTCGCTTTGCGGTCACGCGCGAGGAGTATGATGTCGCCAAGGAACACTTCGAAAAGGGCTTTAATGCCAATCGAAACGATATCGACCTGCTAATTGATTTCGCCAAGTTGCTATCGGAGCACTTCGATAATGACGACCGAGCCAGCAAACTGTTGCTGCGTTCGTTGCAACTGATGGATCGTCAGGAATCGCCAGACAAATTGCTCCAAAATGAAGCCGAGAAACTTCTCGGTAAGTGGGACTCGCAGCGCAAGACACTGGCAAAGGTTCACGAGGAGTTGGAAGCGGCACTGACTAGTTTGGTGCAACGCTACTTGAACGCGGATCTGCATCTGATGGCCATGGACCTCGCCTGGCGCGCGAGCACCGAATTCGGCGTGGATGAAGTCTTGCCCTTTTATGAGGAAGCGGTGCGGCGCAGCGGCAAATCACTGTTCATTTGGAACCTTGCCTACAACGAGCAAAATTTGGACGGTTGGGGAACGGGCAGCGGAGCCTTTCGAGCCAACGAGGGCACGCTGGATGCGAGCTTCGGCAACTATCAACCATCGAACTTCGCCTACAACATCCTGACCCTCGACGCGGCGACAACAGGGGATTACTCCTTTGAAGCTGAAGTCCTGGCGAGCCCGAACTCCGTATCATTCGCGGGCTTGGTCTTTGGCCGCAAGAGCGGAACCAACTTCCACGCCCTGATTCACTTGCCCCCGACCAACAAAGGCCAAGGACTAGCCGATTCCGGATTCTTGGACCTGGCTTCCTTCGCAGGCGGCGGTTCCGCGCCGCGTATTTGGCGTCACATGCCGCTCAACGATTCCGCCCGCGGGTCGGTCTCGGAGTCTTGGCACAAGCTGCGTTTGGACGTAACGGACTCCGTTGTCGATGTGTGGGTTGACGATCAACTCCAAGTGGTGCACGACTTCAAGAGCCCGGACGTGGTCTCCGGCAGCGTCGGTTTGATAACGGGCAGCGGCAATTCACGCTTTCGCAATATCCGCTGGCTTTCGCGATCGGAAGCGGACCCGGGCGCAGCAATTGAGCGCCGCGTGCGCATGGAAGATTTCGACCTCAATTCCGGGGAGAGCATCAATGGTAGCTGGCTCGGCATGACGCCTCCTTTCCCGGATGTCAAACAATGGGTTGTGGGCGAGCGCAAGGACTGGAGTGAAGCCGGCCCGGTGCCGCAACTGTTGGTGCTTTGGAGCATCGCCCAAAATGATCGCATCGCAATCAACGATTGGCTCATCTCCCTGCAGGACAAGAACAAAGATGTGGGGCTGGAAATCGTCAACGTAGCCTCCTTCTTGGATGCCGACCGACTCGAGAGTTACCTGATGCGGCGAGCGTTCCCCGGCGCAGTGGCCCTCGACGACAGCGAGGAACCGGGCTTCGGCGACACCTTCAATGACTACAGTGTCGAAAAGTTCAACTTGCCGCGCTTACTCCTGCTCGACATCGATGGCAAAGTGGTGTGGGAGGGCGATCCGGGCCTAAAGAGCGGCCAACGTTGGACCCCCGGCTTTGAGACTTATTTGGATGCCCCCCTTGAGGAGCTGATCAGTTCCCGCAATTTGCGCAAGCTCTCTGTCTGGCGCAAAGAATGGACCTCCACTGCGGCCCCCGCATTGCATCGCGGCGATCTGAAGCCGGCGCTTGCCATCCTCAAGCGCTCACAAATGTTTTCCAGCAAGGGCGACTCGGATGTCTTCACCGCGCAGGGCGCGTTCAAGGCGCTGCAAAATGCCGTGGGATCCATCGACACGGTCGTTGCAAGCTTTGAGCGCGACAGCAGTGAAGCCGCGATTGAAGTCTTGCTCGAATGGGCCGAACAGTTGGACGTTGAAATTCCGGGTCGCGAGTTGAAACGACTTCGAAAAGTACAAAAGGCCAAGAGCAGTAGAGATTGGGATGCGTTGCTCAAGCGCTTGAATTCCTATCCTCGCGATGTGCGCAAATTGGGTCAGCAAGGCGCTCGCGAAGCCGTATTGGAGGCCATTCGTAGCGAGGAAGGCGCGTTCCCCGCGATGCTTCTGGATGACGTCGAAGCTGGGGACCCCGAGCAGCTGGAAGAGATCCTGGCTGGAGCTGAGAACATTCCCAGGCTCTGGCTCGCTCAGCGCTATTTCAATTGGTAGGCCCGGGAAGATGCCCTGGGCGACCGGCCCGTTGAGCCGGCTG
>JAJDES010000486.1 GCA_029259675.1 Planctomycetota bacterium | reverse complement strand
CTTTGAAGCAGCCGGTTGCGTCGATCCCATCGCCTACGCGAACACCGCTTCCGTTAACAACCAACAGCCGGGCACCCAACCATCGTGAGTGAACTCAATAAGCAAGCGCCCGACGTGCAGCCCGTGGCGGCCGACGATCCGCGCTTGGAGGGCCTGGGGCGCTTGATCGCCGTGGTCGATCGATTGCGGGCCCCGGACGGGTGTCCGTGGGACCTCAAGCAAAGTGTGCAAAGCATGGCGCCGAGCTTGGTCGAGGAGGCCTTTGAGGCGCGCGAAGCGATTGAAACGGACGACGAGCAGGGCACCTGCGAAGAACTCGGTGACTTGCTGATGGTCGTGGTCTTGATCGGGCGCATCGCCGAAGACGAGGGCAAGTTTGATTTGGGGCGTTTGGCCGCGGGAGTGGCCGAAAAGCTCGTGCGCCGGCACCCGCATGTCTTTGCTGCCCTCAAGGTCGAGGGCGAAGCCGAAGTGCTTGCCAATTGGGAGGCCATCAAGCGCGCCGAGCGCGAAGCGGGCGACGGGAAGGTGAGTGCCCTGGACGGTGTTCCGCGCGCCTTGCCCGCCCTGCAGCGCGGAAGCCGGATCGGTGACAAGGCGGTTGCGGCCGGATTTCGATGGGAAGACGCCGCGGGAGCGCTTTCCAAACTCGAGGAGGAATTCGACGAGCTGAAAGAGGCCTTCAGTGCCGCGGGAAGTCCGCGCGGGGCCGAGGAATTGTCGCGCGCGGACGCCGCTCACAAAGCTCAGTTGGAACACGAGTTGGGGGACGTCTTCGCCTCGGCCATTTTCGTCGGCAATTACCTGGGCCTCGACGCCGAGCGCGTGGCCGCCGATGCTGTCAGGCGCTTTGAAGCGCGCTTTCGTCACATGGAATCGGCCCTGGGGGGCACGGTCGGCGGCAAATCCCTGGACAAAATGATGGCCGCCTGGGAAGCGGCCAAACGCGCGGAAGGCGGCGCTGGAGAATCCGCCCATTCGGCTCCCGACTAGCTGCCGGGAGCAAGAGATCCTCGCATCGAGCGAAATCCAGGACACTCGACGAGCCGAGCGAACCCGGGCGCGAGTCCCGGGGTTGTGAGCATTTATCGGCCTACTCGCTACCTTCTTACGCCTCTTCCCGTAGCCCCCGGCTTCCGTTTCCCAAAGCCCCAAGCCCATGACCGCCCTCGCCTCGGTAATCGACGTTTACAAATTCTTCGGACCCACCGGAGAGGAATCCCCAGTCCTCAGGGGCGTGAGCTTTGACGTTCACGAGGGCGAATTCGTCTGCGTCATGGGGCCCAGCGGTTCCGGCAAAACGACCCTTTTGCACCTGATCTCGGGGCTCGATCAACCCTCGACGGGTCATGTGGAATTGGCGGGCCAATCCCTGGCCGGACTGAATCAGCACCAGCGCACATTGTTGCGTCGCGACGCGGTGGGCTACGTCTTTCAGTTCTTCAACCTGATGCCGAACCTGAACGTGACGGAGAACGTCGGTTTGCCGCTCGCGATTCAAGGTGAGAAGCCTTCGCAACAGCGCGAGAAAGTGGTCGGCTTGCTGGAGAAGTTGGGCTTGGGCAAGCGCCTCAAAGCCGAGCCCCACCAACTCAGCGGCGGCGAGATGCAACGCGTGTCGATTGCGCGCGCGTTGGCGGGCGGACAGCCGCTTTTGCTGTGCGACGAGCCCACCGGCAATTTGAGTCAAAAGCACGGAGTCGAAGTCATGAACACGCTGCGCAAGGTGTGCGACGAAGACAACCGAGCCGTGCTGCTCGTGACGCACAACCCGCGCGATGCGGCCTACGCGGACCGAGTCCTGTTCTTGGTTGACGGTCAGTTGGCCGAGGACAGCACCTTGACCGGTCCGAATATCCCCGTCGAAGACGTGCACAAGACTTTGGCCGCACTTCAAATTTGAAGCATCCCAGGCATCTAGTGAAGCGCGAGCGCTAAGTATTATGGGATTTACAATCCGTTTGGCTCTGCACAACTTGCTCCAGCGTCCCGGACGAACTTTGTTCTCCGTGCTGGGGATCGCAGTCGGAATCTTGACCGTCGTGCTCGTGTTCACGCTCGATCACAACACGATGATCGGGCGCCGCAAGGCCGTGGGCGGTGATGAATGGAGCGCCGAACTCGAAGTGCGCCCCAAGCAGGGCCTAACCGACGCACGCACGGATTTGAGGCAAATGGAGGGCGTTGCGGAGCTTTCCGCTCAATTCCAAAACGACATTCAAATCTATCGCGCCGACGGAAATCAGCCCACCAATGTGCGCGAGCCCTTTGTGCTGCCCGGGCAAAAGCAACCGGATCGCAAGCGCGCTCGCTTGATCGCATTGGAAGCAGACGCAGCCAGTCGGCTCAAGGTTTATCAACTGCGCGAAGGTCGAGATTTTGCGGCCACAACGGCGGGAGCGCGCGAATGCTTGATCGGATTGAACCTGGCGGAGCGCTTGTCGATTGCGCTTGGCGACACCGTCTTTCTCTCCAAGCCCGTACGCACCGCCCGCAGTATTTGCCGCGACGGCGAAAACATTAAGGCCGAGACTGCGGGCGCCAAGGTCGTTCAAGATTGGCCCTTCACGGTCGTCGGCATCCTTGAATCGGAGCTGGTCGGGCGCAAGTCGGGCGGGCAGGTCATCCTGGTCGACTATCAGGACGGAGTTGAGCTTTACGAGGGCACACTCGTCGATCCCAGTTATTGGGTAAAGCGCAATCCCGAAGTGGATGCGACGCAGTTGCAAACGGAATTGAGCGCAGGCTTCTCATTCGATCTCAATCAAAGCGTTGTTGTGGGCCAGGCGGCGGACGAACGCGCCTTCCGCAACGGGGTGCGCTTCGCCGGCCTATTCGCCCTGGTGCTGGGCCTTTATGTGATCTTCCACACGCTTTCGATGTCGCTCATCGAGCGCGTTCGCGAAGTGGGTTTGCTGGGCGCTTTGGGAGCCACGCGCCGTCAAGTGGCGGGCATCTTCTTCGGCGAAGCCTTCGTGATTGCCGTCATCGCGGGCGCAATCGGCGTCGCCGCCGGTCTGTGGGGAGCGCGTTGGTTGTTGCGGCACGGCATCACCACCGTGGGGGTGGGCAAGAGCATCGGCTCCTTCGAAATCCCCTGGGACCTGGTCTTGCCCCTGGCCCTCCTGGGTGTGGGCATTGCGCTGATCGGCTCGATCTATCCCCTGATGCGCGCCCAGAAAGCGAACATCGCCTCGGTTCTACGCGGTGAATCACAGAGTGAACACCACGGCGCGATGGCGCGCGGCTTTCAACTCTTCGCGGCCGTCCTGTTGGTGATCGTTCTGCCCGGCCTTTACTTTGTCATCGCGCCGGTTGTGGGCGGGATCGGCAGCAAGTACTTGGGATTGATTCTGGCCGGTGTTGCGGTCTTGATGCTGCTTGTGGGCATACCGCTCTTGGTGCCCTCCATCTTGTCGTGGACCTGCAGTCTCATCACGCGACCCTTCGACAATCGTTGGCCCCTGGCCGGTCAACTGGCGTCGCGTTCGATTCGCAGCAGTCCCGCTCGAGTTTCGGCATCGGTGGCTGCGATCGCATTGGTTACGGCGGCCTTTGTTGGGCTCAAGGGCATGACCAATAGCCTGCAGGGCGAAATCGAAGATTGGGCCGAGGACGCCATTGACGATCGACTTTGGGTGCGCGGCTTACCCGATGTGACCACCAAGGATCTGCATTCCGTGCTGGCGGACAGACCCGAAGTCCTTGCGATTGAAGCCGGGGATGCGCGTCACTACGCGCCCTTCCTGTTGATCGGTATCGATCCCGAGGAGATGGCCAAGAGCGGCCCGTGCAAGGACGATCCGAGTCTTGTACGCGGTTTGCGATCCGGGCAGGGAGCGATCATTTCCAAACGCATTGCCAAGCGCTACGAGTGGCAAGTGGGGGACTTGATCAACGTGCATACGACCGGTCACGGACAGCAAAGCTTGCCGATCCTCGCCATCAGCGATTACTACGGCTACTTCCCGCGACCCGACGAACGCTTGTATGTCGTGGTCGCCTCGGACCTGCTGCGCAATTACTTTTGCGTGCCCACGGACACCAGCAACTACGTCTCCTTGCGCCTGGAACCGGGATCCGATCCGGAACCGATCATTGCTCAGCTCAAGAATCAGTACGGAGCAGAGCACGAACTCAACTTCGACTCGGATGAGTACATCATCAATTGGCACGTCGAGGACATCACCCGCGACTTCTTCCTCTTCGATGTGATCTTGAGTTTGACGGCCTTGCTGGCCGGCTTGGGCGTGCTCAACGGCCAGCTGTTGACGGCCCTGGAGCGCTGGAAGGAAGTCGGCGTCCTGCGCGCCATGGGAATGAGCCACAGTCAATTGGCGGGCATGGTGCTCTTGGAGTCGATCGTGATCGGCTTGGTGGGTGGGGGCCTGGGTCTGGCCCTCGGAGCCGGCTTGACACCTATCATTGTCGAGGCCCTGCAGGTGATCTCCAGCTTGGACCTACCCGTGCGCTCGGCCGGAGCCTGGCTGGGCCTGTCCCTGGCGGGGGCTGTGGCCGTTTCGGCCCTGGCCGGCTTCTACCCGATCTGGCGCATGAATCGATTCGATGCCCTGCGCGCTGTCCGCAGCGGTTGAGCGCGGAGTCCGGCCGGGAATGGGAGCTTTCTCCTCGCCCGCTTGCGGCCCGTGGATTGCCGGGGAAGAACTCGAATTGGGGCGGCGCTTCCCGTTCCCCTGAATTCCGGGGCCAGGCCCGGTAACTCGTTGGACGCCGGCCAAGTCGACTGTATACTTCGCCGCCTTCAAGCGCGGGGACGTAGCTCAATTGGTTAGAGTGCCGGCCTGTCACGCCGGAGGTTGCGGGTTCAAGTCCCGTCGTCCTCGCCATCCCCGCAAGCTTGCTGCCGCGCGTCGTATAGGTGCCCCAAGCGGCACCGCCCGGGAGCCGCATTACCCGGAATCGGGCCACCCGGATCGGGCCCGCAGGTCTGCGCAAGCAATCCAATGCTTGCCGCGCCAGATTGAGGGGAGAGGTCAAGCGTTTGCCAATTGGCACCGGCTTGCCTGCGCTTTGATCCGGACGAGCCGCTGAAAAATGTTGTGCCGTTGTTCGCACCTCTTGATTGAGGTCTTGGATCAAGGGACTAACCTGGGCCGTCGCGAGTAACTCGATGCCCAGCAAAAGCTCCAAAGCCCACGCGGATTTACCGCCGCCGATCTTGATCGAAGACGACTCGAATTTTCGAGAGTTGCTGCGCGATTTGCGCGATCAAGACGAAATCGCGATCGATACGGAAGCCGATTCCTTTTTCAACTATCGCGAAAAGGTTTGCTTGATTCAGATCACGGTGGAAGACCGCGATTACTTGCTCGATCCGTTGGCGGATTTTGATCTGAGCGACCTGGGCGAAATTCTTGCCGATCCGAGCAAGACTAAGGTTTTCCACGACGGCGAATACGACGTTCTGATTCTCAAGCGCGATTACGGATTCGACTTCGCGGGTCTATTCGACACGCGCGTTGCCGCAGCGGCTTTGGGTGAGACCAACCCGGGCTTGGCATCGGTGTTGCGCGACCACTTCGGTGTGGAATTGGACAAGTCGATGCAGCGTTCCGATTGGAGCCATCGGCCGCTCTCCAACAAGCAAATCGATTACGCCAGGCTCGATACGCGCTACCTAATTCCGCTCATGCATCGGCAGCGCGCCAAATTGGACGAGATCGGACGCATGCGCATCATCGAGGGCGAATGCCGAAGGTTGGAAGCTTTGGCGCCGACGGAGCGCGTTTTCAACCCGGACGAGTTCATGCGCGTCAAGGGAGCCAGGGATTTGGATCCATTGGGCTTGCGCTGCCTGCGTGAGCTCTTCGTGATGCGCAATGCGGAGGCCGAAAGTCGCGATCGACCGCCTTTTAAGGTGCTCGGCAATCAACTGATCATTGCCCTTGCGAATATGCGCCCGCGCAGCATGCGCGAATTGATCGAGATTCCCGGCTTGTCGCCTCGTTCGGCGCGTCGCATGGGCGACGCGATCCTGGGCGCCCTGGAGAGCGGAGTCGAGCAGGGCCCCATGACCGACTTGCCGCATTTGCCCGCCCGCGACGGCACGGGAGTCTTGCGCGAAGAAGAGTATGAACTGCACGACCGGCTGCGCAGCTGGCGCAAGATTCGCGCGGAGAAAATCGGAATCGATTCCTCGCTAATTCTCAATCGCCTAGTACTACTGCGCCTGGCCAGCGAACGTCCCAAGGATCGAGCCGAACTGGCTGCGATCGAGGGGCTGCAGGAATGGCAAGCGGAGGACTTCGGACAGGAAGTGCTCGACCTGATCGCCAAGTTCGAAGCCGACGTCCGCGCCGGCCGCGTCGAAAAAGACCCCCGCCGCCGCCCGCGCCGCTGACTCGGGCTTTGGATCGTTACGGGCCTTGTTCGCTGGGCCTCGTGCGACCCTCGTGAGACCCCTGGATCTATTGGGCGGAGGTTTCGTCGGCAAGCTTGGAATTGTTTTGGCTTAGCCGCTCTTCCAATTGTGCGATCTGTGTTTGGAGCTTTTGCTTGTCTTGCTCCGTTTCACACTTGCCTAGTTCCTCGCGCGCTTGCTTGAGTTCCAATTCCAACTCCGATTGCTCAAATACTTCGAATTCGATCGTCTCGGCCGCTTCCGCCTTATCGAAGATGACATCTTCGGGAGCGTTTTCGGGCTCCGGGACGAGCGCTTCTGTCGGGCTTGGTGTGTGGGGGATTAGCTCATCTTCGATTGTGCGCGAGGCCACCAAGCGGGGCGAGGCGATCTCGATCCCCGCTGCGTGGAAATGGTCGAGGATGAGTTTGCGCAGTTTGGAGCGTGAAGAGAGGAGTTGTTTGACCTCAGTCAAGAGTCCGGCAACTCGATAGCTGACGGCGCAATCTCCGAGTTCGGTGACATGCACAAAGGGCTCGGCGAGCTCTGTCTCGACGGCAGCTTCGAGCAAGATGCGCTCCACTTCTTGACGTTGAACGTCGTAGCCCAGCGAAAGGATGACCGAGATAATCGTGCCCGAGGATCGCACGACCGTGACCGGGTGGGTGATCAGGTAAAGATTGGGCAGCGTGGTTAAGTCGCGGTCTTCCGTTTGAAGCTCGGTGTGAAACAAGCCGCGAGCCGACACGCGTCCAAAGTGATCGCCAACGCGAACAAAGTCGCCCGAGCGGAAGTTGCGGATCGAGCGCAGCATCACGCCGGCCATGGCGTTGCCGAGGAAAGTCGTCGAGGACAGCGCGATTGCAGCACTGGAGAGGATTCCAACGAGCGAGAGCAGCTGGCCTTTCATAGAGTCCGGCACGGGCAGCGACAACAGCACAGCGAGGGCCCCGACGGCAATCAATGCCGCAACCGTGGCTTGGTTGCGAAAGCGGTTGCCGGGACTTTGATCCGTGCTTATAAGCAGTCGTCGCGTGACGAATACGGCTAGCGCAACGCCGGCAAGGGTCAGGATGAGCGGCAGGGAATCTCCCAGGAGCTCAATTGCTGAGTCTAAAATCGCCATGGTGAGGCTGGTATAGCCGGGCGCTTGCGCGGATTCTTCGGCCGTCGATTCGCTCTACAGCCTTGGCCAAAGGGG
>JAJDES010000485.1 GCA_029259675.1 Planctomycetota bacterium | reverse complement strand
CCGCGATCGACAACAACCCCCAAAGCGAAACAGCAGTCACAAGATGGACTTTCAGCTGGACGAAGAACTGAGCCTCGTGCGCGACATGGCGCGCGACTTTGCCGAAAAGGAGCTCACACCCCGCGCCAAAGGGCACGACCTTGAAGCGCGCATTGACCCCGTAGTTTTTGAAAAGCTCGGTGAGTTGGGCCTTTGGGGTCTTTCCACCGCGGAGGAGTACGGGGGATCGGGCCTGGGCAGTTTGGCTTTGACTACGGTTTTGGAGGAGCTCAATTACGGTTGCGCTTCAACCGGAGTCACGGTTTCGGTGCACAACAGCCTGTTGGGCTCACCAATCACGAAGTGGGGTACTGCGGAGCAACGTCAGCGTTTCCTGCCCGACGTCGCGAGCGGCAAGACCATCGGCGCTTACTGCCTGACGGAAGCCGGTGCCGGTTCCGATGCAGCGAGCTTGGCGACAACCTCTGAGCGCGACGGCGATCACTGGGTGATCAATGGGACGAAGCTGTTCGTCACCAACGCCGAATTTGCCGGCTTGTTTCTTGTCTACGCACGCACCGATCAAAAGGCCAAACGCGCCAACGGCATCAGTGCCTTTTTGGTACCGGCGGATACCGCCGGCTTGCGCGTGGGCAAGCCGGAGAAAAAGTGCGGCATCCGAGGCTCGGCGACCAACGAAGTCGTGCTCGAGAATGTGCGCGTTCCCGCCGACAACTTGCTTGGCGATGAGAACCGCGGCTTTCAATTGGCCTTGCACACGCTCGATGGCGGGCGCATCGGCATCGCTTCCCAGGCGATCGGAATCGGCCGAGCCTGTTTGGATGCGGCGGTCAAGTACGCCAAGGAACGCGAGCAATTTGGTCGGCCGATCGGCAACTTCCAAGCCGTGCAATGGAAACTGGCCGATATGTCAGCTCAGTTGGATGCCGCCAGGCTCTTGACCTACAAAGCGGCATGGATGCGAGATCAGGATTTGGATTGCACGCAAGCTTCGGCGCACGCCAAGTTGATGGCTTCGCGCGCAGCGAATTTCTGCGCCGATGAGTGCCTGCAAATTCACGGCGGGGCCGGCTACACCGACGATTTTCATGTCGAGCGGCTATTCCGTGATGCTCGCATCACTGAGATCTACGAAGGCGCCACGGATATCCAGCGTCTGGTCATTGCTCGCCGCCTGCTGGCCTAATGAAGTTCGCGCAGAGGACCATCCACTTGTCGCGCATGGCGCCCGGGGGCCAGTGCGTCTGTTGCTGCGCAACGCGATCCAATTCAGTTTTTCACATGGAGGCCGGCCGATGAGTGGCAGCTCCAATCCCGAGATCCTCAACATTGATGAGGCCGCTCAATTGCTCGGCGTCAGCGTTAAGACCTTTAACAAGGTGCTGCACAGCGAGAGCATCCCAGCCCGCAAAATCGGTCGCGAATGGAAGTTTTCGCGGCAGGCTTTGATCGATTGGGTCGGCAGCGGCAGCTCCAAGCAGTTTTATCGTGAATCCGCTGGTTCGGACGCGGGGCGCGATGCACTGCCGCAGAAACGTACAGCAGGTTGGAGCCTCGAGCTCGACTGATTTCACATCCATAGGGGCAGCTATCGCCTCCGACCAGAAGACGAGTTCAACGACGAGATACCCGATGACTACCGCAACAACGACCAAGTACAACTTGCCCGCGATTGAGCACGGTTTCGACCTCACCGAGGATCAGCGCATGATCCAAGAGATGGTGCGTGAGTTTGCTCAAAACGAAGTGGCCCCGGTTGCGGCCGAAATTGACGAGAACCACCGTTTCCCAACCGAACTGTGGGCCAAGATCGTTGACCTCGGCTTGACCGGAATTCCGTTCCCCGAAGAAGTGGGGGGCGCGAACGGCGGCACATTGGCCTATGTGTTGGCGGTCGAGGAGATTTCGAAAATCTGCGGCTCCACGGGCCTGACGTTGGCCGCCCATGTTTCGCTCGGCACTTACCCGATTTTCGCCTGGGGCGGAGACAAGTTGCGTGACGCCTACGTGCCGAAGTTGATCGCCGGCGAGTATATGGGCGCCTACGGCTTGACTGAGCCCGGCGCGGGATCCGATTCGGGTGGAACCCGCACGACCGCTCGCTTGGAAGGCGACGAGTGGGTTCTGAACGGCCGCAAGTGTTTCTGCACCAACGCCAATTACGCCGGAACCATGATCGTTACGGCGGTAACTGACAAGAGCTTGGGCGCCAAGGGCATCAGTGCCTTTGTGGTTCCGCGCGAAACGCCGGGGCTTTCATTCGAGAAGGGTGAGAAGAAGCTCGGCATGCGCGGATCTGACTGGGCCAGTTTGGTTTTCGAGGATGCGCGCATTCCCCGCAATCACCTGCTCGGTCCCGAGGGTGAGGGTTTCAAGACCTTCATGAAAACGCTCGAGGGCGGCCGGATTTCCATCGGCGCCTTGGGGCTGGGAATTGCAGACGGCGCATTTCAAGTGGCCACGCGCTATGCGAAGGAACGCGAAGCCTTCGGCAAGACCCTGGCTGACCAGCAGGCGGTGCAATTCAAGTTGGCGGACATGGCGCTGCAAATCGAGTGCTCACGCCATCTCATCTATCACTCGGCGCGCCTCAAGGATGCGGGCTTGCCCTTCGGCACCGCGGCTTCCATGGCCAAGCTGCACTCCTCGGAGACAGCCATGAAGGTCACCTACGATGCGATTCAAATCTTGGGCGGCTACGGTTATTCGCGCGAGTACCCGGTCGAACGCATGTGGCGCGACGCCAAGTTGTGCACGATCGGCGAAGGCACCAGCGAAGTGCAGCGCATGATCATCTCGCGCTCGATCCTGCGTTAGGCAACTGCTTGGAAAGGGCCGAGGGCGCGCAACTCTCGGCCCCACGTTCTCCCACGCCTTTGGGGCTTCAGGTCCTGAGGTAGTCGCAGAGTAAGCGGTGGAACTGATGCACACCCTGCTCGCGCGTCGGCGAGTAGCGTCCGCGCGTATAGAGTCGTGATTTGGTGCCGATTTGGACCGCTTCTACCACGGCTTCATCTTCGCGCTGGACCTGATCCAAGCCCGATCCGGCACCCTGTTCCATTAGCTCGCGCTTCCAAACATAAGTGCGAAAGAGCACGCGCGTGCGCGCCGGGCCCAGGGGTTGAACGGCGTTCAAGGACAGGCCCCAGGGGTAGAAATTGAACATAGTGGTCGGGAACAGCCAAAAGTAGTAACCGCCGATTCGTTGGCCGGCATCGGGCGAATCTGCCGGCAGTTCGAAAACGGGTTCACCATCATTCGCGATGCCCACTTGCAAATTGGACCATCGAAAAAGTTCGGTGCGGTAGTTGCGATAATCGAGAGCGCGACTGAGGGCGGGGTGCACAAAGGGAATGTGATAGCCCTCAAGGAAATTGTCCACATACAGCGCCCAATGAGCATTCACTTCGTAGTCGCGATCCAATTCCGGTGCCGGAGTAAATTCCTCAAGCGGCAGGAAACCGATCCGCGCTCGCATTTCGGCCGTCAATTCTTCAAAGGCCGGAGCGGGGCGCAGGGAGCCGAAGAGCATCGAAGCAAGGCGGCCCAAGCCCAGGGAACTCAGATCGTCGCCGGCGCTGGGGAAGTCTTCGGCACCCTCAAATTCCGGCATGGAGAGCATGCGACCCTGCAAGTCGAAGCGTCGACCGTGGTAGTTGCAAACAATGTGCTTGGCGTCTGCGGTTTGTTGGGACAACAGGTTTCCGCGGTGGGTGCAAACGGCGGACAGGCAGCGCAGCTTGTCGCGTGAAGCTTCCCGGGTCAGCAGGACGGGCTCGTCGAGAGCTCCGGGCAGCAGGGTTTGCGGCAGCGCGACGGCCCCGTTGGCCTTAAATTGTGACGCGTCCCCGAGCCAGTGCCAGCTGCGCGCGTGCACGGCATCCAGTGAACGCTCGTAGAGCTCTTCATCTTGGTAGAAGGACCCCGGCAGGGTTTGCGCCACCTCGATGCGAGCGTTGATCTCAGGTAGGGACTGGGACATGGTCCTATGGTAGCGCCGCGCAATCGCGATGTGTTCGGGGCGCAGGCCGCGCGCGTCGCCTGTGGGCGCTTTGGGAGTCGGATGCTGCGCGGGCAGCCCGCTCGGGAGTACCATCGGGGGGCCATGACCAATCAGGCTCAATCAACTGTTGCTCCCGCCTATGTCCCCAGGAAGGTGCAGGCGGGGGACTGGACCATTACCGCCCTGAGCGATGGATTCATGCGCCTCGACGGCGGGTCCATGTGGGGCGTTGTTCCCGCCAATCTTTGGCGCAAGCTGACGCCGCCCCTGGAGGACAATACGATCCTCTTGGCGCTGCGCCCGTTCTTGGCCGAGCGCGGAGACGTGAAGGCGGTTATTGAAGTTGGCGTCGGCGATCGTTGGGAGCCCAAGTGGAAAGCGATATACCACATCGATCGCAGCACGACGCTCGAATCTTCACTGGCGGCATGTGGCCTCGCGCCGGACGAGATCACCCATGTCATTGCCTCCCACTGTCATTTTGATCACATCGGATCGATGGTGGTGGAACGCGACGGTGAATTGAAGCCGCTGTTCCCGCGGGCCAAGCATTTTGCACCCGAGGAAGAGATCCGAGTCTGCTTGAACCCGGATCATGTTCGTCGCGCTTCCTATCGAACGGAAGACATCGCCGCCGTGCGCGACGCGGGCTTGCTCACGGGCTATGGGGCGGATGAAGAATTGCTGCCCGGTTTGAAGGTGCATTTGGCCAAGGGTCACTCCGACGGTGTGAGCGTGATCACCGTCAATGAGGACGCACCCGGCGATACGGCCATTTTTTGGGCCGACGTGGTGCCGACGACCCATCACATCCAGCCGGCGTTCATCATGGCCTACGATATCGACGTCGTTCGCTCATTTGAGAACCGCTCCCATTGGCTAGAGCGAGCCGCACAGGAGAATTTTATCGGGCTGTTCTACCACGACGCGGATCATCCCTTCGGGCGCATACGACGCGATGGCAAACGCTACGCGATCGACGTGGTCGAGGGTCAAGAGCGCCACTCGACCTAAGCCATAGATTTTCGCGTGCGCATCGTTTCACTCTGCCCGAGCTTGACGGAACTGGTCTTTGACCTTGGCCGGGGCGAGGACTTGGTGGGCGTCACGCAGTGGTGCGTGCGACCGGCGCCGGAGGTTTTGAATATCCCAAAAGTCGGCGGCACCAAGGACCCCGATTTGGATCGAATTCGCAGTTTGAAGCCCGACTTGGTCTTGCTCAACGAAGAGGAGAATCGGCTTGAGGATGCCGAAGCGCTGACGAGAGCGGGAATTGCATTGCACACAAGCTTGCCCAAAACTCCTGCTGATGCCGCGCACATGTGCGGCTCGATTGCGGCCGTTCTTGGGTGCGAGCAAGCGGGCGAGAACATCGTGCAAGCCATTGAAGAGCAATGCACCAAAGTGGATGCATGGGCCCGCGGGCGCGCGGCGCAAACGTGGGCTTATCTAATTTGGCGCAAGCCCTACATGAGCGTGAACGCGGACACCTATGTCGATTCGCTCTTTGCATTGGCCGGTGGGCGCAATGTGTTCGCGAATCGAGCGGAGCGCTACCCCCAGGTTTCCATAGAAGAGCTGGTGCAATCCGGTCCTGAGCACGTTTTCCTCTGTACCGAGCCCTTTGTGTTTCGGCAGCGGCACGCGGAGGAATTGGCGCAGCTCACAGGCTTGGACCCCAAGAAAATTCAAATCGTAGACGGCGAATTGCTTTCGTGGTGTGGTTCGCGAACACGCTTCGGAGTTCCCTACGCGGCGCAGTTGTTGGGCCGTCAACCGGGCGATTGAGGGCGAGGCTTGCTTGCGGGCCGACATGGGCCTCTGCAATCGGCTTTTGAGTGGCCTGCGCTTGTTTTTGGGGGCGCTAGACAGCTAACTTTCAAAACGGCGTAGGTTTCACCAATGAAGACCTAAAAAGAGCGACACTTGCCATGAAAAACATCGTGCGAATTTTGGCCGCCCTCTTGATGATTCTCGGGTACTTCGCTTTGAACTTCACAAAGTTCGAAGGCGTGGAGCATCATGTCGAATGGGCCAATGAGACCGGCATGCCGGCTCCCAGTACAACGATCTTCTATGTCGGTGTCGCGTGCATCGTGTTGGGAAGCATGACCTTTGGTCGATTGCTTGCGAAGCGTCCGCAGTAATTGTGGTTCGCGCGGCGCAACCATGCCCATGGTTCGCGAAGCACTCCAGTTGCTCTGGATCGCAATCTGCTCGCCGCCTCCATGGCTCGCGCCTTGTCGCTTTTGCTGCGGTTGGCGAAGCGCTTGCGGTAGTTTGGGGATTCGCTTGGGCTCCGCTTGAGCCAGCACCGCGATGCGCGCGCGGCAAATCAGATCACTGTGATTTAGGGACTGCCTGGGACAAAGCCCCGCCGCGAAAGTGACCCAGCGGAGCTAGTGCTCTTCGCTGACCAGGTTGCGATTCCAAGAGGGGACTTCGACAACCACATTGCTCTCGCCGTTGGGGACGGCTTGGCATGCCAATCGCGATTGGATCGTCAAGCCGGGAGCATTGTCGAGCATGTCCTCTTCGTCTTCGCTGGCTTCGTTGCAGGTATCGAAGCCTTCGCGGATGATCACGTGGCAAGTTGAGCAGGCGCAAACTCCACCACAGGCATGATCGATGTCTATCCCGCTTCCACCCGCGATCTCGAGGATCGAGCCGACCAAGCCATCGCGCGAAAGAGGCAGCTCCTCCGGATTGACTTGAACGACTTCACCGCCCGGTTGGAAGGTGATGGTGTAGGCCTGCTTGGGAAGCTGGACCTCTGGGTTTTCGATGAAGGGGTTGTTGCCGCCCATGGAACCGAACTTGTTGGCGCAGCTCGAAGGGCTGCGCGCGAGAAGGATGTGAACTAAATGCCGCTGCCGAATCCCGAGGAGGAGTCGTCAGATTTTTCGGGGCTGGTGCCAGCACCATTATTTCCGCGGGTTCGGCTCTTGTCCTCATTCCTGCTGTTTTTGGGCGGAGAACTTGACCGACTTTCTGAGCGCGCTTTGGATGCGCCCCCGGTCGCGGACGAACGTCGCCTCGGTTTGGACCCTGCACTCTGCTCTAGGCCCTTGCCGAAGCCGCCCTCGGTTTGCGGAGCCCTCGATGAAGCCGCAGCTCGGGGCGAGTTCTCGTTTTGTTGCCCGGATCTCGAGCGGGTTTGGGACCCCTGCTGCGAATCGCGATCGGATCCGGCGCCGCGGGTATTGGTGCCGCGACCTCCGCGGCCGGCATCACGGCCACGGCTCGAGCCGCGTCCACGCACTCCACCACCGCCCTCGCGCGGATTGGATGAGCGCGGAGCTCGCTCGCGCGTTTCCGTTTGCCGTGATTCGGTTCCGTCGCTGGGCTTGCCGTCGAAAGAAACCCGAGCCGAGGCCTGCTTGGAATCCTGCTCGGTCGCACCGCGACCCGATCCACGCACTCCGCGTCTTGCGCGTTTTTGAGTTGTGCGCTCCTCCGCATCGTCGCGTTGGTCTTTTGCGCGCGGCGCTTCACTCGGGCTGGAGGAAGTCGGGCGATCCACCGGAGTTTGCATCCAGGCATCCTCGCCGCGTGAATTGCGCTGGCGCTTGCGGTCGCGTCCACTCGCTTCCAGGCTCACGCGCTCGCGACCATTGGTGCTTTCCCTGCGCGCACGCGTTCTGCGCTGGGACGTTTGGCTGTCGCCGGCGCCGTCCGAACTTTGACTGCGGCGGCGACCGCGACCGCGACTGCGTTCACCTTCGCGTTCGGGCTCCGAACTGGTGTCGGGGCGTTTTTGCTGCGTGCGTTCCGAGCCGTCGGTCGAACTCGACGCATCGCGGTTCCTGCGCCGGCGCCGGGGCCTTTCGCGCTCCAGTTGGTCCGCATTGTCGCCGCCTTGAGCGCGCGCTACTTCTTCTGTGCGAGCAGTCTCGGGTTGCTCGCTGCGCTTGCGTCCGTTCTCTTCAGAGCGTTCGCTGCTGCGCGAGCGCGCGGGGCGATCTTCTCGGCTACGCGAACGGGATGTGCGCTCGCGTCCGCCGTTGCGTTCCTCGCTGGCGTTGTCGCTGCGCCCTCTGCTGCGACGGCCGCTTCGAGATCGAGTTTGTGAATCCGTGGAAGCTTCGTCGTCCGAATCGACGACTCGGCCGCGCTTGGGCAGCGGCGCGGCTGCTCGCTGAAGATCCCACTCTTCCACATCCCAGGTCATTTCCTTTTCGAGCGCATTCCACGAGCGAACGTCGCCCGAATGCACAAGCGTCACGGCGGCGCCTTTGCGGCCGGCGCGGCCTGTGCGGCCGGAACGGTGGGTGTAGTCGGTGATGCTGCGCGGAACGGAATAGTTGACGACGTGTGAGACGTGCTTGACGTCGAGTCCGCGCGAAGCCACGTCCGTTGCGACCAAGACTTTGACAGTCTTGCCGCGGAAAGCATCCATGACGCGAAAGCGTGCAGCTTGGTCGTAGCCGCCATGGAGCGCTTTTACGGAAAAACGAGTGCGTTCGAGGTTGCGCATCAAGCGCTCGACCTCGACCCTGCGGTCGCAAAATACGAGCACAACATCGTCTTCGTCGGTACTGGCCAGAAGACGCTTGAGCACGTAGGGGCGCTCGCGTTCGTCGCCGACAAAGAGCTTGCCGTGATTGATGGTGTCCACCGAAGCGACGCCCTTAGCGGTGGCGACTTCGACCGGATTCTTTGTGTGCTTGCGCGCCATGCGCAAGAGCTCGGGCGGGAAGGTTGCCGAGAAGAGCAGCGTTTGGCGCTCTTCGGGGCACGATTCGAGGATCTTGACGACATCATCAATGAAGCCGATTTCGAGCATCTCGTCGGCTTCGTCAAGAACCGCAAACTCCGTCCAGGGGAAGGAGAGAAAGCGTTGTTTGTAGAGGTCGAGCACGCGCCCGGGCGTGCCGACAACCACTTGGGCTCCATTGCGAATCGCATTGACTTGCGGGTGCATGGGGTCGCCGCCGACCACCAAAGCCACTTGGATGCCCTTGGTCTCACCAAGTTTGGAAAGTACATCCCAAACCTGCTGGGCCAGCTCGCGCGTCGGACACAGCACAAGCCCCAATACGGTGGCGCGCGTGTTGTCCATGCGCGCAATCATGGAGGCACCGAAGGCTAGCGTTTTGCCGGTGCCGGTTTCGGCCTTTGCGATGATGTCGCGGCCTTCGAGGCCGGGGCCAATGGCAAGCTTTTGAATCGGGGTGGGCGTCTCAATGCCCATGGCGGCAATGGCCGCTTGAATCTCATCCCCAAGTTCCCATTCGCGGAAAGAATTAATGTCAGGCAATTCGGCTACGGGGTGCAGCTCCTCGGGGGGATTGTTATCCCTCGTTCGGGCGCTCGACCGCGGACCGCGCCGCCCGGGGCGTCGGTTGTTATTCATCTAGTTGTTAAGTGGGGGCGGTTTTGGCCCCTTCGTCATCCGGGCTCTTTGGGCCCGGGTATGGAATCTGTTGTTGTTGCGCTGAGTGGCGATTTGCCGCGAGACGTCCTGTTGTGGATCTGTTTGTCGCGGCGAGCGGCCCTCGGGCCATGCCATGGTCAGTGCTGCCGAAGTCGTTCGTTCAAAGAAGGCGACTGCGACGTGAGTTTGTTTGAGCAGAAGGATCTCCGAATTGGAGTCGTGGCGCTCGTCAGGCTTGGGATAGCGTTTCTGTCGGAACCGCGGAGCTGGCCCACGCTTTGTTTTGGGGCCTGGACCCAAACTTAGGGTCCGCTTCCGCTCTCCGGGTCGCCTACCGGCCGTCGCCACATTGTGTGGGCGGTCGTAGGTCGAGCTCCCGGCCTGGTTAGGGAGCCTACAGAGGCTAGGTCGGTCGAGGGAGCGGAAAACTGGCACAAAAACTGCTAGGGCCGGCTATGGCTGCCCAATGGCGCTTTTTGGGGCCAATCTCCTGTAAATGGTTGGGAGCTAACGGGGATTCTGCACCGGGTCTCGTTCTGAGCAGCGATTGAGGGCGGGTCGGATGCGCACCCTCATCGAGCTCTCAGCTGTGGCCCGGCGCGCTTCCGCGTCCCTGGGCAGAATGGGGAATCCTAAGCCGGGCAGGCTCAGCTCCAGGCTGCATTCGGGGCAAGTGGCGCCGGCAAGCGGGCCGGTTGCGGTGGATCCGCTGAGCTTCAGCTCGGTCCGGGCCGCGGAGAGCTCGG
>JAJDES010000484.1 GCA_029259675.1 Planctomycetota bacterium | reverse complement strand
CCTGGGTCAAGAGATGCATCTCGGCTCCGCCCACGTCGAGCGTGGTGATGACATGTAGGATTTTCACGCGAGTTCAGAGTAGACGTCCATGAGCCGCTGCACCATGCGCTTGCTGCTGTACTCCGCGCCGACCAGCTCGCGCGCCCGCGCACCGAGGCTGAGCTTTTCGTCGGGTTTCATTTGGGCCAGCTTGGCCAGGCTGCCAGCCAAGGCGGCGGCATCCTCGACATCGCACAAGAAACCCGTTTCCCCTTCGCGCACCAAATCCCGTACGCCGTCCACCCGCGCTCCAATCAGAGCCTTGCCGCAGGCCATGGCCTCCAGCGCGATGTACGGCATGCCCTCCCAGCGCGAGGGAATCAGCACAAAGTCGGATGTGGCCAGTAGCTCCGGGACATCACTGCGCCAACCGAGAAAATGGGCTCGATCCCGTACTCCCAAGCTCCGCGCAAGCTGCTCGAGTTCGGCCCTCCAATCCCCGTGACCTGCGAAGAGCAAATGCACTTCGGCAGCCTGTGGCTGGGCCAGTGCTCGCAAGGCCAAGTCCTGCCCCTTGGCTTCATTCAAGAGTCCGACAACAATCCCCAGATGACCGGGCGCCACCGCTTCCAAGCCCAAGCTTGAGCGGTCCAGCGCTTGCGCCGCTTCGAAGGGCTTTGGATCGATGCCGTTGGGCACGACTCTCAAACGACTCGCGTCGACGACACCCGCCTCGCGGATGGTCAATGCTTCACTTTCGCTGACCGCCAACATGCGGTCCGTGCGGCGTCCCAACTTGGCCTCAATCCCATGGAAGACTAGGCGCTTGAGCGGACTGAACATGGCTCCGAACAGGAAGGCGAAAGTATGGGGTGTGTGCACGCGAGCGCCCACGCCGGTGCTCAGTGAAGCTAAACGGCCTAAAACACCGGCCTTGCTGCTGTGCGTGTGAACGATATCGGGCCGCACCCGCTTCAAAATCGAGCGCAGGCGAGCGAGGTCGAGTCCATCGCGCCAGGGCTGGATCGAACGCACCATGTCCAACTCGGTTGTTTCGCAACCCAATTCGCGCAGGCGCGCGAGGTCGGTTTTGAATTCCGGTGCGCGCAGGGTCGCCGCGACCACATGCACGTCTTCTCCGGCTGCGCACAGGCCCTCAGCAACATCCACCAAGTGACGGCGGGTGCCGCCGATGGTGCTTTCCATAACGTGCAGAATTCGCAAGGGTCGACGCAGACCTCAGCGGCCTGCCTGCGCCCGACAGTAGCGCGCCCCGGCCCGGCCCATCAAGTTCGGGCGCTTGGACCGGCCGAAATTTATTTGCGCGCCGGGTTCCACGGGAAACCGAGCGCAGCCCGCGAAGGTGGGCAAGCCGCTCGGCTGACCTCGCTCACAGCTCCCGTTTGTCAGAGACAAATTCACCCGCTTCGTCCAGCTAGTGAGCACCCGTGCCCCGCGCCACGGCGAACATGGTCAAGGCGATGATCACCAGATCGAGCAGCACCGATTGGTTTTCGACGTAGTAAATGTCGTAGTCCAAATTCTCGTGGATCTCGGACTGCCGGTCGGAGGAGATCTGCCACAAACCGGTAATGCCGGGCTTGACCCGCAATCGTTCGCGATCGAAAGCTTCGTAACTCTCAGCGATGAAGGGCATTTCCGGGCGCGGCCCCACAATGCTCATCTCGCCGCTGAGCACATTCAGGAACTGCGGCAACTCGTCCAAGCTCGTGCGCCGCAGGTAGCGTCCCACGCGCGTGATGCGCGGATCTCCGGCCGAATTGGGCGCGGGGGCGTCCCCACTCATATGCGTAAACATGGTGCGGAACTTCAGCATCTTGAACTTGCGGCCATAGCGACCGATCCGCACCTGACGGTAGAAGATCGGCCCCGGCGACTCGCGCTTGACCAAGAAGGCGATGATGGCGAAGAGCGGCAGGCCGAGCAGCATGATCGTCAGGGACAGCACAATGTCCATGACCCGCTTGGCCAATGTCCTGGGCCATCCCTCGTGGCGGTGCGGCCTGGAGATCAGGGGAATCGAATCGAGGTTCTCGATCTTCACGCGCTGACTCATCAGGTGGTAGAAGCGCGGCACCACGCGATAGGAAACGCCCCACTCTTCGAGATGGGCAATGATTTCCATCAGGTGCGCCTCCTCGCACTCGGGCAGGGCCACGAAGACCTCGTGAACTTTGTGCTCCCGAATAACCTCGCGCAGCTTGTCGATGCTGCCCAGCACGGGAGCGCGCCCGTGCACCTCGCCCACCTCCTCGGGATCCTCGGACACAAACCCCACCATGCGCAGGCCCATGGTGGGAATCAGCACGAACTTGCGCATCAAGCGCCGGCCGGTTTTGCCGCTGCCTAGGATCAAGACATTGCGATTGCCGATCCCGCGCCGATGCAACAGCTGGAACAGTCGGAAAGAGAAGAAGCGGCTGATGGACGTAAACGTGCCCAGCAAGAAAAAGGTCGTCACCACCGTCAAGCGCGAGAACGCATTCGGATCGAGGTCCAAGTCGATCCAACGGTGCAGGGGCAAAAGGAACGAGTAAATGCCCGTGACTTCCTCCTTCATTCCCTGTGCGTCCACGCCCTGGGTCGAGCCGCGCAGCAGCACCACCAGCGACAGCACGAGGAAGAAGGACACGACCACGCTCTTGGCGATGGCTTCGAACTCTTCCACGTTCAAGAGGCTCTTGACCGGCTTGTACATCCCGAAGGAGTAGAAGGACGTCAAGCAAACGACCGTGATCAGCCCCCACAGCTGAAAGTAGACGTCGAGCGGGATCATCTTTTCCGCATCCTCGAATTGCAGCACGAGCCAATAGCCCAGAGCGCAGGCTCCCGCAATCACAAGCGCATCCACAAACACCTGGGTCCAAAGAACCAGCTGCGAGAAATGGCGGCGAAGTAGGGATCCCACTTGGGTCATTGGGGTTGGCGCGATCGCAAGCGAGGGGACTATTCAGAAGCATTCGGCCCGCCTTCGCGGGGAGCTTCGTCATGGGGTGCGAAAAAGTATCTGGGGACTGCGTTGGGGCCGGCAGCCGTTTGGGCCGGCAGCATAGTATGTCCCATTGCGAGCTGCAGCTGGCCGCAAGCTAGGACGAATCGGCCGTTCCGCCCGCTTGGAGGCGCGACCATTCCTGGATCAGTCTCGGAACGCTATCGGCTGCGCGGGGGGCCTGAATTGGAAAGTGTCTGCGAAAAGCGAGCGCTCCCCCGGGTGACATGCCGTCGCTGACCGCCCGCAGGGCCGCCCAGGGCACACAGCATTCGCGGGCCACGGCAGCTGCGGCAGCCGTTTCCATATCGGCAATGCAGGCTCCGGCGAAGGCCCGCGCCGTCCGCAGGCGTCGCCACAGGCTCAAAGCGGGTCTATCGGCCGTCAGAAACCAGCCCGAGCGAGCCGGAAGAGCTTGTTTCCAAGCCTCGAACAGAATTGGATCCGGTTCGACTTCGCGAGAATCCGGCAAGGCCAAATCCACCTGCACGGCCCGCTCGCAATGCAACAGGTCACCGGGTCGCAAATTCCATCGCAATCCTCCGCAGACTCCGACTATCAAGAGCCCCAGGCCGGCGCCACTGGCGACCAAGGCACAGGCCCCGCGAGCCGCGGCAACCTTGCCCACCCCCGAAGCACAGGCCAGGACCTTCACACCGGAAAGCTCCAGCTCAAAAACTTCGAGCCCGAGCATCGAATGCCTTCGATTCGCACGCGCCGGCAGGCCTCCCAGCTCGCGCGGCAGAGCACTCAGCACTCCGAAAGCCGCGCTGCGAGAGGAATCCATGGAACGATTGTGCCCCACTCTGGGAACCTGTGCCAGCCAAGGCGTTATAGTCTCGCGCTCAGAATGCGCGCAGCGTGCCTGCGCTATCATTGGATGCACGAGCGACCCCCAGAATTCGAGCTAGCCTAGCGAGCCCCATGGAGCGCAAGAGAATCGCGATCACCGGCGCAACCGGTTTCATTGGACGTTTCCTCGTCAAGGGTATGG
>JAJDES010000483.1 GCA_029259675.1 Planctomycetota bacterium | reverse complement strand
ACGCAGGTCGAGGATGCGGACTTCATGCTCGTCCTCAAGCACGGCAGCCAGCGAGGTTAGGGCCGCAGGCTCACTCAGCCAAAGCGCGTTCTCTAAGCCGATTCGTCCATTTTCGAAGGGAGTCGGTTGGACCAAAAGTATTCGCATGGCAAATCGTCTCGCGGGCGCACCGGGGATTGCGGTTCCCGCAGCGAAGCGGGATGGATGCTCAAATTATGACCATTGAATCACAGGCGTCCACCGCTAGTTATTCAGCGTGGAGCGCACTTCATGTAGTCAAAAAGTGGCAAAAGTCGGCGGGGAGCTGCGACAAGCCAGGTCGTGCAGAGCGAACTCGGGGGTGTGGCTAAGCGTATTTTTCGCCGCATTTTCCCGTGGCTGCTTTTGCGCTTGCGAGCTGATGCGTCCAAATCGGGCTCGAGGGGAATTGCCGCGGAATCCGGTCGAAACCCTGCGGACTAGTTACGAGTCGTCAGCTCCAGCATTGGGAATTTTGCGGGGCCATCTATGGTGAAAATGATGATGGCAACCGGCTTCGATGCTTGCTTGAGAATGATGGGCTTGGAGAGGTCATCCGTCATGAAGCTCAATTCACCCGCTTGGTACTCAAAAGTGAACGCCGGCAGGTCTTGATTGTCGCTGAAGATGTCGATTTTTGTGAGTGCTGCATTGTCCTCACCAAGCAGCCCGCTCATGTTTCCTTCGGAGTCGGGTCCGAAGGGCACGTAATAGCGCAGCGCGAACGTGCTGAGGTTTTGTACGAAGTAGCCCATTTCGGTGCCGTCTTCGAATTCGACCCGAATCCCGGCCTCAACCGTGGATTCATCCGTAAGACTGATCAGGTCCAGATCTCCCCGCAGGGTCCAATCCGAGCTATCGATACTGCGTTTGGCCCAGGTCGTTCCGAGCAGAAGCCCCCCGAGTTGATTTTCGATATCCGTTTCTATGCCGTCGCCTCGTTTGTCGAGCCCAAAGGTCCAACCAGGAAACACGCCGGCCCGGCCCAAGCCGTCACCAAGCAGTGAATAGGTGCCGAGTTTCTTTTCAGTTGGGGCAGGATCTTCGTTCTCAACGGGAGTGTTGCTATCGGCTTCATTGCCACTGGGGTTAGCACTCGATTCCTGCTCCGAAACGGCTTTCGTGGGTGTGTTGGCGGATTCCGAGCCTGCGCCTTTTTGCTCTATCCCACCTGTTCCGGGCAGCTGCAAGTCCGAGTTGATCGGTGTGTTCGATTCTTGAGAGTCGCTCAGGTTCTCCTTCGGATCCGAGCCGTCTCCGCCAAGCAACTTGAATCCGACGGCGAATAGAGCAATGAGTGCAACGCCGACACCGACCATCGCAAGCGGAAAGGCCTTGCTCCGTTTTGGCTCCTCAATGACTTTCGTCACCTTGGCTCGCTCGAGTTCCTCACGGAGCAACTCTTCGCAGCGCGAGATAAGTTCAGAGTAAGTCGCAGGACGCTCTTCTCGGTTGGAGCAGAGCATGTCCATGACTAGCGCCGCCGTGCGTTTCGAAATGCTCCCGTTTTCGTCGCGGGGATTGGGGACCGTGCCCAAGGTCTTGCTGCGAACCAATCCAACGATCGAGCGTTCGGGGAACGGAACTTTGGCCGTGAGCGCTTGGTAGAGAACGCAGCCGAGTCCGTAAATGTCGGCCCTAAAATCGACACCCTTGGGATTGTCGAACTGCTCGGGCGCCATGGTGCTGGGAGTGCCCATGATCACGCCCTGCATGGTCAGCTGCATCTCCGTCGTTTCCTGGCTCTCGGGTCTCGCCAGCCCAAGGTCCGTCAGCTTGCTGGTGAAGCTGGACCCGGCCACTGAAGTCTCTTTGCGCAGGGGGGAGAGCAGGATGTTCTCGGGTTTCACGTCGCGGTGAATGATTCCCGATCCGTGGGCATGTTCGAGTGCTCGAGCAATGTCGCGCGTGATTTCGAGGGCAGCGGGTGTGCTGAGCGCGCCTTCGTTGCGTATCCACCAAAGCAAATTCGGCCCGTCCACAAACTCCATCACCAAGTAGCAGTCGTTCTCGGACGTTGTGCCCGCTTGGTAACAGCCCACAATGTGCGGGTGCGTCATGCCCGCAAGCAGCTTGGCTTCGCGCTGGAAACGCCGCACGAAATCATCGCGCTTGCTCATTTCGCGCGTCTTGAGCAGCTTGACCGCGACGTTGCGTTCCAAGTAACTCTGCCGGCCCTGGTAGACGACGCCCATGCCGCCGCGCCCGATCTCGCGCACGATTTCGACCTCGGGAATATTCGGCAACTCGCGATCGGGAGCGCTGGCTTGAGTTGTCATCAACTCGGGGTCACCAACTGTTTGATCCGCTTGCAAGTCCGGAGTGGTGCCCGCAAAGGTCTGATCGAGTTCTTCGCTGGCGCTCTGCGCTTCGGGCTCTTCCTGCCCCTCCGGTTGATCGGCTTTGGTCATTGGGTCGCTGAAGACGAAGACAAGGCGCGAACTTCTTCCAACAGGACGGCTGCAGAGGGGCGATCGAAAATGGTTTCACCCGTGTAGGCGAAGCGAATGATGCCCTCTTCGTCGAGCAAGATGGACGTGGGCGAAGCCAATTCCTTTTTGATGTTGAGCGCTTCGACGATGGAAAGATCGGTATCGAAGCAAATCGTGAAGGGAATCTCTTCGCCGCCGTCATCCTTGAGGTCTTTGGTCAGTTGAACGAAGGCCGCAATCGATTCGCGCGGACCGGGGTAAACCAAAATGACTTCGGTGTTCTCCAGGTCGAATGAAGCCTTGTTCTTCATCAAGGACTTCGTTTGGGTCGAGCAGTAAATGCAAACCTCGCCCGACCATCCGCGCAAGACGACGAAGAGTACGCGCTTGACGCCACGGAACTTGTTCAAATCCAAAACACGCCCGCCGTTGGAAGAGATCAAGCGCGTTAGGGGCATGGTCTTGCCCAGCAGATCCTCGCGTTGCTTGGAAGAGAAGTTCTGCTTGACCGCGTATTTGCCGCTGGGGCGACGAGGTTTGCCGGTGTCGTACAGCTGGAGCAATTCGTCAATTTTGGATTGGTTTCTGTCGCGCAGGGGCTGGGGTCGAATCGGCGGACCGCTGGCGATGGTCGTCTCTTCAATGAGTTCGACGGGAGCCGCCACAACCGGGACACTCGGTTCGGATTCGGCTTTGGGGGTCGGCTCTGCGGCAATGGAAGCCGAGCTGATCGCCGGGCCGGCTGCCAGCGCCAAAGTAGTGCGCACCTGTTCCAGAGCCTTGGCTGCGCGCGGATCGGAGAGTTCGTCCTCATCAAGCGCTGCAATAGCGCCGCTCGCCAGCACGTCTATGCGAGTGGAATTCTCCTCAATGCCGTCCAGCAACAAGCTCCAGCGACCTTGGGGCTTGCCGTCTTGGACGGACCCGGATGCGAATGGTGTGCCTGTGGCATCCCAAATGTGCCAGGTGCCGGCCGCAACTCCCGCGAGGAATGAGCCGGAGGCCAAGGGGCTTTGGTCTTGGCCGTAAAAGTTCCAACGGCCCTCGGGGACGCCGTTCAGCTCAAAGCCGCGACTGGATGTTCCGCTGTCGTCCGCGGCTTTGCGGACGAAGGCGATTCCCGCCGGCATGTTGTGTGAACTCACTCCCGCATCGGACCCGTCGGCATTCCAGTAGCGCCACTCGCCGGCTTTCTCGCCCGAGTAGAAAAGGCCCTCGGCCTTGCGCTGACCATTAGTGTGGAAATAGGTCCAACGGTGAGTTTGCGCGCCGTTCTCGTACGTTCCGCGGTCGCGGGGTTGGCCGTTGTCTCTGAAGTATGACCACGGGCCGGAAAGTTGATTGTTGTCGAAAAAGCCCGAACTGAGCGGCTTTCCGTTCTCGTAGAAGTAGCTCCAAAAGCCGACACGCTTGCTGACTCTCCATTCACCGCGTTGGTCAATGTTGTGTGTCGGCGGCTCGTACCAAAGCGTCCAGGTCCCGTCCTGGTAGTCGTCCGT
>JAJDES010000482.1 GCA_029259675.1 Planctomycetota bacterium | reverse complement strand
TCTTCGACACGATCTACTCGATCGAGAACACCGGCTACCTCGATCCCGATGTTGCGCGCGGCATGACCGATCGCGCCCGCGAGTTGGTGAATCGATGTGCGCGAATTTTGGTGCCCACGGAATATGTCGGCGCGGAAGTGGTGCTGACCTTCGGGGCTTTGCCGGCCAAGATCTCCGTTACGGGTTTGGGTTGCGATCACATCGCCCGCGACTTGCCCCTCGGCCAAATTGAACGCTCGAAGGAGCCCTACATTTTGACCGTTTCGCGAGTGGATGCCCGCAAGAATCATCTGCGCATCCTCGAAGCCTTCGAATTGTTGGTGGCCGAAGGCCTGCCCCACCGCTGGCTGATTGCCGGCCCGAGCGGGTATGGCGCAGAGGTATTCGAACGCGCACTGGCCCAATCTCCCGCCAAGCACCGCGTCGAGTGGCGTCGCAATGTCAGCGACGAAGAATTACCACTGCTTTACGCTCGGTCGGATTGCTTCGTCTTCCCCAGTCTCAACGAAGGCTTCGGATTGCCGCCCTTGGAAGCGATGGCCTGTCGCACGCCGGTTGTTTCGAGTTGCGTCACATCCATGCCCGAAGTGCTTGGCGATGCTGCGCTGTTGGTCGAACCAACCGACAGCGAGCGCATCTTCGAAGCCACCAGGCGCATGCTGACGGATCCGGCCTTTGCGGAGGATTACATGCTGCGCGGGATCAATCGCGCCCGCGAACACACCTGGCGCAAAGCCGCGCGCCAAACACTTCTCGCCTATCAACGGGCCCAGGAGCCGCCCGAAAAAGAAGGTGTAAGGCGCGCGCTCTAAGCGCTTGGGAAAGTGACTGCGACACAGCGCGCGGAGGGTGAGTTCGCACATCGAATTTGAGAGCTCAAAGGGGAGCTGCGCAAGGAGCGGGCAGCTGCGCAAGTCACTTCGAAGTCAAACGCTTCAAGATCTGCAATGCTTGCCTTGCCTTGCGAATTCGCACTGCCTTCCAATTGTCCTGATCAACACCCTTGGCTCGGTCGGCAAGGTAAGCGCCCTCGGGTCGGGGCTTGGTATGAGCTTTGGTGGCGCGCAACCATTCATCTGCAAATTGACGCAAAGTAGGAGCTGTACCCCCTGTCCAAAAATCTCGCAAGACAAGCCGAGCGATCATGCCGCTCCTGAAATCTCCGCCCGTAAGCTTTTGCATGCAAGCGATGAAGGCCGGATTGTGCTTGTCATATTGGCCATAGTGAAGGCGCACTCGACCATTCAGTCGCGCCCCCAAAGGATCGCCACAAACCACGGAATTCCGATACACAGTGGGGCCCGTGCGCTTGCCCAGGTTTGCAAAGTCCTCAATGCGCTTAAGCACAACGTCCTTGCGATCTCGATCGCCGCTACTGCGCAGGCGACCGTCGGAGCCTTCGACATGAATGTTCAGCGGCAATTTGTGGGTGCGGCAAAAAATGCGCATCTCTTCCAAATTCAAGTACTGGACAGTTTCGTGCAGCAATGCACGCTCTTGCTTGGAACTGCGCTGGGCCATGGAGGTCCATTTTCCGGCCGTTGAGCATCCATTGCGAGCCCGAAAGCAAAACCTCGGGTAAATCTTCAATTCTTACCGTAACGCCCAGAGCTCATTGGTGATGGGGTCTGTGGGGCGACAATTGCGCCCCCCGGCACTAGTGACACCAAGTCTTCACGACCGCACGAGTAGCCCCATGCAAATCCAGTACTGTTTCCGAGCCCTAGCCCTGAGCTTTAGCTGCGCCGCCCTCAGCCCGCTCGCCCACTCCGCGAACGACCCCGGGGGATTCCGAGCCGGTGACATGTATCTCTACAACAGCAGCTTGTTCGGCATTTCCACTGGTAACGCCGGGATCATGCATATCGATGCAGTCGGTTCTTCGGGCCAAGCCATATTGGGACCCTTTGGCAGCCTCAATCTTTCTGCTCAGCAGATCGCTTACGATCCCTTCCGCGATCGCATCCTGCTCGCATCCAGTCTGAGCGGCACCGGCGATGTTCACTTGGTTGATGCGGCAGGTTCGGTTCAAAGCATGGGCTTGGCCGGAAACTTGATGAGTTTGTTGACGCCAACCGGCGACGGTCGCATTTACATGCGCAGGCAGGGCGGTCCGCTTTCTGGCATTGACTATGTCGACGCGGCTGGAAATTTGCACGGCTTGATGAATCAAGCCGGCACGGCGCCTTTCGAACTGGTCGCTGGGCAAAGCGATTTGGCCGGAGCGATGATTTACGATCCGGTCACGAATTCCCTTTTCATAGCGACTCCTGACAATTCTGCGGCCTGTCCGGGCGGAGCAACCACCGACGTGAATTTTCACCGAGTTCCTTTGTCGGTCGGTGGCTCGCAAGTCAACGGAGCTGTGAGCTGTGCACAGTTTGATGTCGACATGGTTAGCGGCTCAGAGGACCCCGTTGCATTCGCCTACGGCCCCGGAGGCAGTTTGCTGCTCGTCGTGGATACAAACTCAAGCTTTCTGCAGTGCCGCATGCTGCAAATTGACCCACAAACCTTGGTGGCAACGCCCTACGCCTGCAATGGCGATTACATCGCCGGGGCAACTAGCGCCGGCACCTTTGCCCCGACGCGTGGACAAGCCGTTGTGCTCGACACCTTCAGCGACAATTTGCGAGCCTTCGACGGCGGTGAAATGGGGGAAGGTACGGTCTTGCCGGTTGCGGGAGTATCCAATCCGGGCAGCTCGGGTGACGAAGCCACATTGATAACGATCGGGCCCATTCCTGCTCAATTCGGCTTAACCACCGGAACGACACAGCTTTCGATAGCGATCCCCGGTTCCCAAACGCTCAATATCGATGCGGGCAGCGCCAAAGCCGGCGCCTTCTATTGGGTTCTCGGCTCAGCTACCGGATGGTGTCCTGGTTTCGAAATTGCCGGGACGCACTTCGGCTTGGTATTTGACGCCTATACCAACTTCACATTATTCCATCCGAACTCCGGCATCCTGCCCGGATCCTTCGGGGTCTTAGATCCGAGCGGAAAAGCCAACATGAGCCTCAGCCTGCCGGGATCACTGGACCCAACACTGGCCGGCGTCGTGCTCTATCACGTCGCATCTTCGTTAGACCCCTCGAGCTTGCTAGCGGATTGGGCCAGCAACCCAGTCGCACTTGAACTGCTTCCCTAGTAACGAAAGACCCTGCACAGCAGCCCGCATACGATCCGTTCCCCTTAGGGCAAATTCCCGACCAGCAGAAACACTCGGTGCAATACGGCGAGGTTCTCCCCCGGGAATTCGGAATTCAAAAGCTGCTTGTGCTCGTCGTCAAAGCACTTAACCGCTGCGGCTTCCAACGCGGCAATTCCAATGCTGGAGCGAATTCTTCCGCGCCATGCTTCGGGGCTGTAGCGGGCGTCGATTTCGAAAGACTGGGTTTCGAACTTGCTGAATCCGGCTCTGCGGAGATGGGCGAGGCTCGATGTGTGAAATCCGTCCCCCCCGCTCAGTTGCCAACTCGGGTTGTACTTGAGGATCAGTTTTTCGGTAGCAAGCGCCAGACTGTCTGGAACGGGTAGCCAGTCAAAGTGTGCGACAAGAACGGAGCCACCAGGTCGCGCGACCCGAGCGAATTCAAGCGCCGCCGCATCCGGATCAAACCAATGCCAACACTGCGCTGCAGTGACCACATCCACACTGGCGTCGCTTAGGGGAATCGACTCGGCTGAGCCTGCGCAATACTTCACATGAAGGCCCGAATCGCGATCCAAATCACGTGCTCGTTTCAGCATGCGAACATCGGGCTCCAGCCCCACCACTCGCGCGCCCCGCTGCGCCAATCCTCGCGCCAAAGCTCCGGTACCCGTGCCGACATCAACACAGCTGGCCCCGGCGAGCCGAATACCCAGGGCCGGCATACGGTCCCACATTGGTTCCGGAAAGCCCTGTCGATGCTGGGCGTAGTCCTGCGCAGCCGCTCCGAAGTTTGTGCTCATGCAATCAATTCAGACTGGAGTCCATGTACCGGGATTCTCGGACGCGCTCATCAGGGCTAATGAGCGTGCGCTAGCGATCACTTCCGGAGCCCGCATGCTCGGCGGCATGCGTCTTGGATCGTCGCATCCACAATACGCCCGCAACCACCAAGGCCCCACCGCCGATTTGAGCAGGCGTAATGCTTTCACCCAAGCTAACGGCTGCAACCACGAGAGCCACTGCGGGCAGCAAGTTCGCGAAAACAGCCGTTCGTGCCGCGCCGACCCCGACAATACCAATGTTCCAAAGGGCATAAGCCACTCCCGTCGAAAGCACGCCGGCGTAGACAATCGCTCCCCAAGCTTTGGGGTCCAAGTCTTCCGCTGAAACATCTTCTAATCGCGGCCATGCCACGAGCCAAATCAAGGGCAAGGTCACCAGCATGCTGCGCCAGGCCAGTCCAAGTGAAGTCCAATGGCGCAAAAGGGGCTTGCTTGCAGCCGTATAGGCTCCCCAGGCCAAGGCCGCAATTACCGTTAGCAAGTCGCCGACAAAGCCCTCGTCTGCGAATCCCAACTGGGGATGAGCCAAGGAAATCAGAACGGCACCGATGACGCATATCAGCAGTCCGGTCCAAGCGCCGCGCCCCAATCGCTCCCAATTGGCAATGTGCGCGACCATTGCCGTCCACAGTGGCGCCGTGCCGAGCAACAACGCTGAATTCCCGGCCGTGGTGCGTTCGAGTCCGAGGATGAATGCCGTTTGGTAAACCAAATGGCCCACCAGCCCCAAGCCGAGAATCGGCCACCAGGAGCCCCCCATC